>DATIFK010000148.1:0-17278 GCA_035455265.1 Anaerolineales bacterium | reverse complement strand
CCGCGCCGGATGTGGTCCTTATGGACGTGTTCCTGACCGGGGGAGACGGACTCGACCTGCTGCGCCGCCTGCGTGCCGAGCCCGACCTGTCGGCTATCCCGGTGTTGATGACCTCAGGGATGAATCTCGCCGAGGAGTGCTCGCAGGCCGGCGCCGATGGATTCTTGCTCAAACCCTATGCCCCGGAGCAGCTGACCGAGGCTCTGCAGCGCACCCTCGTGCCGAAAGGAAAGCCAGCCGAATGAGAGGTGGACGCAGTTCCACTCAACGCCAGTGGCGGGTCATGGACCTGCACCTGCACACCCCGGCCTCCAATGACTACCAGGAGCCCGAGGTCGGCTACATGGACATCCTGCGACGCGCCGAAGGGCGCGGGCTGGACATCATTGCCTTCGCCGATCACAACACCGTCGCCGGCTATCGGCGGATGCTGGAGGAGATTCAGCAATTCGAGCTGCTCGAGCGGCTCGGCCGGCTCACTCCGGACGAGGGCCAGCGCCTGGCCGAATACCGTCGGTTGCGCCAGAAGATCCTCGTCCTTCCGGCCTTTGAGTTCACCGCCACCTTTGGGTTCCATATTCTGGGCATCTTCCCGCCCGAAACCTCCGTGCGTGAGCTGGAACATCTGCTCCTCAGCCTGAACATTCCCACCGACCAGCTCGACCTTGGCTCTTCGACGGTCGGCGCCACCAGCGACGTGCTCCAGGCCTACCGGGTGATCGCCGAGGCGGGCGGACTGGCCATCGCCGCCCACGCCAACTCGTCCAACGGCGTGGCCATGGTTGGGTTCAATTTCGGCGGGCAGACCAAGATCGCCTACACCCAGGACCCGAATCTGCACGCACTGGAAGTGACCGACCTGGTGCAGCGAGGCCGCAGCCGGACGGCGCATTTCTTCAGCGGCACCAAGCCTGAGTACCCGCGGCGAATGCACTGCGTTCAGGGATCCGACGCCCACCGCCTGCGAACCGACCCGGTCAACAAGAAGAACCTTGGGGTGGGGGATCGCGCCACAGAGGTGCAGCTCGAAGAAGCCTCCTTCGCCGCACTGAAGGAGCTCTTCCTGAGCCAGGACTTCGCCCGGACGCGGCCCCACACGCCGGCGGCCGACGAGCCATTCGATTTCCTGCATCAAGCTCGGGAAGAAGGGCCGTCCATCAACCAGGACTTCCACGAGACGATGGCCCAGCGCGGCGGAAAGCTCTACGCCGTCATCAGCGACATCTGCGCCTTCGCCAACACCAACGGCGGGACCCTGTACATCGGTTTGGAAGCCGATCCGTCCAAGCCGGTGACGGGCGTCCCGAATGCCGCCGCGGCGGTGCAGGCGCTGGAGAAGGAAATCCGCAGCCGCATCAGCCCGCCCCTGGCCTGTCAGGTGGACACGCAGGAGACGAAGGGCAAGACGGTCCTGCGCGTCTTGGTCCCGCGCGGCGAGGATCCGCCCTACGCCGTCGACGACAACAAGATCTACGTCCGCGATGAAGCTGAGACCGGGCTGGCGGTGCGCGATGAGATGGTCGAGTTGGTGCGTCGTGCCCAGGCGCGCCGGGGCGCGGCCGAAGCCGCCGCTCCCCCGCCGGTCCCCGAACCAGCCGCCGCGCCCGTCGAGGAACCCGTCGGCGCGGGGACCGAGCCGCCGCACACCGGCGTGGAAGTCGTCAGCGTCGAAGAACGCGACGGGGTCCGCTACTACGCGATGCGCGATTTGCGCAATGGCAACGTCGTCAAGAATGTCACCCAGTCGTCCGCCCGACGCCTGTGGCACTATGCCATCACCGAGTTCGTCGCCCTGCCGTCCGATCTGCGCCAGGCGCCGATTCAATGGCACGGCGACCTGGGGATCCTCAAGGAGCAGCGACGAGGCAAGCGCGCCCGCTTCGATCTGGCGCAGCGGGAGGATGGGGGGATCCGCCTGTTCTTTGGCGTTACCGAAGACGGCATCCACGGGGAATGGAAGCGCCTCGTCGGCGCTGAGCCGGAGTAGGCGGGGCCTGGGCGCTGGAGCGCCGCCACCCATGGACGCTGATCCGTAGCGAGGGTCGAGGAGGCGGATGGCCATCCGATCATTCGCCTGGGACGACCTCGAGGCGGTGCTCGACTTGTGGCGCGGAGCGGGCCCCGGCATTCACCTTGGACCGTCCGACTCCCCGGACGAGATACGAAAGAAGCTGGCCCGCGACCCCGATCTGTTCCTGGTCTTTGAGGATCAGGGCCGGATCGACGGCGCTGTGATGGGAGGCTACGATGGTCGGCGGGGAATCGTCTACCATCTGGCCGTGAGGCCGGAAGCCCGTCACCGGGGAACGGGCACGGCCCTGATGGCCGAGTTGGAGCGCCGCTTGCGCGCCCATGGGTGCCTCAAGGCCTACTTGTTGATCGCCCCGGATAATCGCGAGGTTGTGGACTTCTACGAGAGGCGCGGCTGGGGCGTGATGGACATGACGTTGATGGGCAAGGAGATGCGGTGAGGATCGGCCTTCTGACGGTCTCCGATCGGTCCTCCCGAGGCGAGCGAGCCGACGAGTCCGGTCCTGCGCTGCGCAGAAAACTGGAGGCCTGGGGCTGGCGGGCGAGCGAAGCCGCCGTCGTCCCCGATGACCCGGCCGAGATCGAAGCCGCCCTGCGCCGTTGGGCGGACGGCGGGACGGTGGACGTCATCCTGACCACCGGCGGAACAGGCTTCGGCGAACGCGATCGGACGCCGGAGGCGACGATCGCGGTGTGCGACCGGATGGCGCCGGGGCTGGCGGAGGCGATGCGGGCCGCCGGCGCGCGCCGGACTCCTCACGCCATCCTCTCCCGCGCCGCCGCGGGGATCCGCGGTCGCGTTTTGATTGTGAACCTTCCGGGAAGCCCGCGCGGCGCGGTCGAGAACCTGGACCTCCTGCGGCCCGTCCTGGGGCACGCGGTGCAGTTGCTGCGCGGCGACCCCGAGGCCGAGGCCGGGCACAAACCCTCCCAACGACCCCAGATCTGACGAGGTGCGAACATGCGCCCGAACCGAAGTTACCGCTGGTTCGTCGTCGGCGTCTTCTTTGGCTTCATCCTGCTGCACCAGACCGACCGGTTGCTCATCAGCCCCCTGACCACCTCCATCATGGACGAGTTCCACATCACCAAGACCCAGATGGGTCTGGTTTCGACGATGGCGCTCATCGTCGGAGGCGTTCTGTTTCCGGTGTGGGGGTACCTCTACGATCGCTTCGCCCGGCCTCGCCTGCTGGCGCTGGCTTCGGCGATCTGGGGCGCGACCACCTGGCTGAGCGCCATCGCACCGACCTATCCGACGTTCCTGGCGACGCGCGCCTCGACCGGCATCGACGATTCGAGCTACCCCGGCATCTACAGCCTGATCTCGGATTACTTTGGGCCGGCGATGAGGGGCCGCGTCTACGGCCTGATTCAACTCGCACAACCGCTTGGGTACCTGGCAGGCATGGGGCTGGCTCTCGGTCTGGGCCCGATCTGGGGCTGGCGCCGCGTGTTCTTCCTCACCGGTTCGATCGGGATCGTGCTCGCCATCCTGATTCTCGTCTTCGTTCGGGACGTCCCGCGCGGTCGGAGCGAACCGGAGATGGAGGGCCTGGAGAGCATTCAGCCGCACCGATTCGAGTGGCGGAAGGCCGTCGAACTGCTCCGCAAGCGCAGCCTGCTCTTTCTGTATGCCCAGGGATTCGTCGGGGTGTTTCCGTGGCAGGTCATCACCTTCTGGTTCTTCGCCTATCTCGAACTCGAGCGCGGCTACGACCAGAACGCCATCCTGATGACCATGGCACCGGCGGTGCTCGTTCTCTCGGCGGGCTACTTCGTCGGAGGCAGCCTGGGAGACGCGGCGTTTCGCCGCAACCGGCGCGGCCGCCTCCTGGTCTCGATGGTCGGCGTCCTGATGGGCGCGATCCTACTGACCGTCACGATCAACGTGCCACACTCGGACCGAACGACGTTCATGATCTGGCTCCTGGTGACAGCGGTCTTCATCCCCTTCGCCTCCCCGAACGTGATCTCCACCCTGTACGACATCACCGTCCCCGAGGTGCGAAGCACCGCCCTGGCGCTGCAGTACTTCTTCGAGGAGGGCGGCTCGGCGTTAGCCCCGCTGCTGGCCGGGCTGATCGCCGACCAATCCTCCCTGGAGACGGCCATCCTGTGGATTTGCGTCACAGCCTGGCTGATCGGATTCTGCCTGCTGGCCGGCGCGGCTTACCTGATCCCCAAGGACATGGACGTCCTGCGGGGCCAGATGCGCGAGCGCGCCAAGGCCGAAGCGCGCTAGCGGTTTCTCGGGCAATTTCTGTCGTCGTCCTGGCACTACCGGGATCCCAACGGGATGCTTCGCGATCGCGCTTCGTCGTGGAGCACCCCGGAGGGGCATCCTGAAGAGGACTTGAAGCCCAGTCCGCATCCGAGGTCTCGTCGGGCGACGGGCGCTCCAATGTCCGGCGCAATCGAGTGGGTCGGAGGACGCGCCGGCGCCGACTTGTCGAGGGGTCCAGGGGCGCCCTTCGACTTCGCTCGTTCCTGACGGAACTCGCTCCGCTCAGAGCGACTGTCGAGTCCACCCATTCATGGCAGTCGGGATCAGCCCCAACGGAGGCAGAAGGCCCTCCAGCGGGCGTAGGCGGCAGGTTCCATGACGGAACCCATTCCTGGCCCCCAACGGCCTTCCAAGGGCCATCTGTGCCGCCAGGGGCCCGGTTCCGCCTTGACACGGCCTGTGAAACGGCGTACACTCTCCAGCAACCCCTCCCCCCTGGGGGGGGGTATGAGGCCGGGCCGATGGATAAGGACAACACCCTGCGTCGCCTGCGTACCATCGAGGGGCACATTCGGGGCATCGAGAAGATGGTCGATGAAGAGGCCTACTGCATCGACGTCATCCGCCAGCTCCAGGCCGTGCGGGCTGCGCTGGGCAAGATCAGCACGAGCATCCTCGATCGGCACCTGCATTCGTGCCTGATCACCGCCGTGCGCGGCGAGCAAGCCTCGGAGCGCGAGCGCGTGCTGGCCGAGATCGCCGAGGTCTTCGCCGCCGCAGCCGAGAGCTAGCCTGCCGAGAAGGAGAATCCGATGACCGTCGTCACCTACAACGTTCCGAATATCTCGTGCGGACATTGCGTCCACACAATCCAGACCGAGCTCGCCGACGTACCCGGCATCCGCCGCGTTCAGGCGGATCAAGCCTCGCAGCGTGTCGAGGTGGAGTTCGAGCCTCCGGCAACGGATGCGAGTGTGCGCCAGGCGCTGGCCGAGATCGACTACCCGCCGGCCTGACGTCTCCAGGTAGCGAGGATCGCATGCCGGAAACGACGCGCCAACTGACACTGCCGATCACGGGCATGACGTGCGCCAACTGCGTGGCGACGATCGAGCGCAACCTGCGCAAGCTCGACGGCGTCGAGTCGGCCGTCGTCAGCCTGGCCTCGGAGCGCGCCAGCGTCGAGTTCGACCCGGCGCGGGTCGATCAGGAGAAGCTCATCGCCCGCGTCCGGCGGGCGGGCTATGACGTCGCCCTGGGGGAGGCGGCCATTCCCCTGACGCGGATCGCCGACGACAACGACGCCCGACGCCTCGCGAAGGTGCTGCGTGGCCTGGCCGGTGTTGTCGAAGCCGACGTCAGCGCCGCCTCTGAGTCCGCCCGCGTCCGCTACCTGCCGACCGCCGTAAGTCAACAAGAGATCCGTGAGGCGATCCGTAAGGCGGGCTTCGAGCCGGTCGCGGCCGAAGGCGATTTCGAAGACGCCGAGCGCGAGGCGCGCCAGCGGGAGATCCGACGACAGCGACGGCTGCTCCTCACCGGTATCGTCTTCACCGTGCCGCTATTCCTGCTCGCCATGGCACGCGACCTCGGGCTGATCTCGCACGAGCTCGGGATGGCGCCGGCCTACAACGTCATCCTCTTTGCACTGGCGACACCGGTCCAGTTCTACGTCGGGTGGCAGTACTACGTCGGGGCGTTCAAGGCCCTGCGCAACCGCTCGGCCAACATGGACGTGTTGATCGCCATGGGATCGTCCGTTGCCTATGTCTACTCGGTGGCGGTCTTGATTGGCCTCGTCGGCGGGCATCTCTACTTCGAGACGGCGGCGGTGATCGTGACGCTGATCGTCCTGGGCAAGTACCTCGAGGCGCGCGCCCGCGGGCAGACGAGTGACGCCATCCGCAAGCTGATGGGGCTTCGTCCATCCACGGCGCGGTTGGTGCGGGACGGTGCCGAGGTCGAAGTCCGCCTGGACGAGGTGCGGGTTGGCGACGTGTTCATCGTCCGCCCGGGCGAGAAGATCCCGGTGGACGGCGTTGTCATCGAGGGCCGCTCGAGCGTCGATGAGTCGATGCTGACGGGCGAATCGATGCCGGTGGGCAAGGGCGCGGGCGATACGGTCATCGGGGCGACGCTGAATCGTGCCGGCTTGCTGCGCGCCGAGGCGACGCGGGTCGGCCGGGATACGGCGCTGTCGCAGATCGTCCGCCTGGTCGAGCAGGCCCAGGCCAGCCGGGCACCGATCCAGCGCCTGGCGGACCAGGTTTCGGCTTGGTTCGTCCCGGCGGTCATCGGCACGGCGGCCCTGACGTTCATCGGTTGGCTCGTCTTGGGCGGGGCTGTCCCGGCCGGCGAGTCGGTATTCACACGCGCCATGATCAACGCCGTCTCGGTCCTGGTCATCGCTTGTCCGTGCGCCATGGGTCTGGCGACGCCGACGGCGGTGATGGTCGCCGCCGGGAAGGGGGCTGAGCTCGGCATTCTGTTCAAGTCGGGCGAGGCCCTCGAGCGCGCCGGTCAGGTGGACGTGATCCTGCTGGACAAGACCGGCACGATGACACGCGGCGAGCCGGCCGTGACGGACGTGTTGACCAACGGGTCGACGATCGGCGAGTCCGAGTTGATCCGCATGGCGGCTGGTGCCGAGCGCGGCTCGGAGCATCCGCTGGGCGATGCGGTCGTGGCGGCGGCTACGGCCCGCGGCCTCAGCCTGCCGCAGCCGGAAGGCTTTCGCGCCACCGCCGGCTTGGGGATCGAAGCCACGGTGGAGGGACATGCCGTCCTCGTCGGCAGCGAGCGCATGCTGCGCTCGAGGGGGATTTCCCTCGATGGCTTCGGTGACCGCCTCTCCCAACTGCAGCGCGAGGCCAAGACGGCCGTGGCGGTGGCGATCGACGGCTCGGCCGCCGGTCTGCTCGGCATCGCCGATTCGCTCAAGGCGGGATCGGTCGAGGCCATCGCACGGCTGCGGTCCATGGGGTTGCGCGTGGTGATGGTCACCGGCGACAACCGTGAGACGGCTTTGGCGATCGCGCGGGAGGCGGGCCTCCTTGGCGACGGTCAGTCTCCAGAAGCCGTCGTGCGCGCCGAGGTCCTCCCCGGGGCGAAAGCCTCGGTGGTGTCGGACCTGCAGGCCGAGGGGCGGCATGTCGCCATGGTCGGAGACGGCGTGAACGACGCTCCCGCGCTGGCGCAAGCCGACGTCGGTGTGGCCATCGGCAGCGGCACCGACGTGGCCATGGCCGCCGCGCCCGTCACCCTCATGAGCGGCGACCTGCGCGGCGTGCCCCGGGCGATCCAGCTTTCGCGCAGGACGCTGCGGACCATCCGGCAGAACCTGTTCTGGGCGTTCTTCTACAACGTCGTCCTGATCCCGGCGGCCGCCCTGGGATTCCTGAGCCCCATGCTGGCGGCGGGGGCGATGGCCTTCAGCTCCGTCTTCGTGGTGACCAACAGCCTCCGCTTGCGGCGTACGCGCCTCGAGGCGTAGCTCGGCCGTTCCTTGGCGGAAGTCTCCATCTCCGGTATCCTTGCCATTCCATGAAGGACAGCCCTCCCGCCTGGAAGCGTCGTGACGTCTTGAAGCTTGGAGCTCTCGGCCTGGGCGCCCTGGCCATACGCGGCGCGCCTCATGCCTCCTTCGCTCCGACGTTCCCCGCCGGCGACCGCCTGTGCCGCGTGACCGAGCCGAAGACGACCTTGCGGGCCGCACCCCGACCCGATTCGGCCGAGGTTGGCACGAGAGCCTTCGATGACGTCCTGACCTTGCTCCGCGAGGTCGTCGGCCGCGGAGTTCAGCCCCACAACCACGTCTGGTTCGAGACGCCTGAAGGCTACCTGTGGTCATCGGATGCCCAACCCGTGGTCAACCGGCTCAATGCGATCGAGGCGGCGATTCCTCCGGAAGGTGTCTGGACCGAGATCACGGTGCCATATGTCGATGCGCGGCTCAAGCCCGATCCGGCTTCGAGAGTTCGCTATCGCCTGTATTTCTCGATGGTCCTCAATGTCAACGACCGGGTGGAGGGAGCCGATGGTGCCGCCTGGTATCGCGTGGAAGACGAGAACGGAGTGGTGATGTTCGCGCCGGGGGAATCCTTCCGCGTGATCCCGCCGGCTGACATCGAACCGATCGGCACCGGCACCGAAGACAAGTCCATCCGCGTCAACCTCGATCGGCAGGATCTCTCGGCGATCGAGGACGGGGTCGAGGTGTACTATTGCCGGATCGCCTCCGGCTACGCCATCGACAAGGACGGGGAACGGGTGTGGAACACGCCCATCGGGCAGAACTGGACGTGGCGCAAGATGGTCTCACGGCATATGTCCGGCGGAGACGCCGTGTCGGGCTACGATCTGCCCGGCGTCGGCTGGACCATCCTGTTCAGCGGGATCGGCGCGGCGGTCCACTCCACCTACTGGCACAACGATTTCGGCACCCCGCGCTCGCGTGGCTGCATCAACGTGCTTCCTGAAGACGCGCGTTGGCTTTTCCGTTGGTCGAATCCTCCCGTGCCGTATCGGCCGGGGGACGTCGAGTCCCTCTTCCCGAATCCCGGAACGCCTGTGGTCGTGCGCGAGGTCTAGCATCTTCGTCTCGAGCGCCATGAACCCCGAAAACGTCACCGTTCCCCTCGCGTTCCTGGCCGGCCTGGCCTCGTTCCTCTCGCCGTGTGTTATGGCCCTCGTACCCGCCTACATCGGCTATCTGAGCGGGCGCTCGGTCACCACCGCCGGCGTGGTCGTGGAGAATCGCTGGGCGACGTTCGCCCACGGGGCAGCCTTCGTCCTGGGGTTCAGCGCCGTGTTCGTCATCCTTGGTGCCGCGGCTTCGCTGATCGGCGCCGTTCTGTATGACCTGAGGACCTGGCTGGCCAGGATCGGCGGCCTGGTCGTCATCGTGTTCGGTCTTCACACCATGGGCGTCATCCACATTCCCTTCCTGGACTACGACTTGCGGCGGACCATGCGGCCCACGCCGGGCCTCAACTTCACTTCGTCCTTCCTGATGGGCGTGTTCTTCTCCGCCGGATGGGCGCCGTGCGTGGGGCCCGTGCTGGGTGCCATCTTGACGCTGGCGCTGAGCAGCGGCAGCCTCAACCTGGGCGTCGTTCTGCTGGTGGCCTACTCGGCCGGCCTGGCGATCCCCTTCCTTCTGGCGGCCCTCGGTATCGGCCGCATTGCCGAATGGATGCGTTTACACGGCCGGGCGGTCCTCGTCGTCTCGCGCGTCACGGGCGTCGTCCTGGTGATCGTGGGCTTCCTGCTGCTCACCGGCGCTCTGGAGCGGCTGGCGCAGTACGGTTTCTTCGTGAACTTTGGGTTGTGATGCCTTCGCGAACTGGCTTCGTCATCATGCTGACCGGTTTCGCCCTTGTCGGCCTGGCGGTCGGGCTGGCGTTCTTCAATTTCCCGACGACATGGCCGTCGTCCGCGGACACGGGTTCGGTCATCCCCGGTCTGACGGAGTTCGTTGGCTCCGAGGCGCCCGACTTCGAGCTCCGCACGTTGGACGGCGACCTCTTGAAGTTGACGGACCTGCGCGGCCGCGTCGTGCTCCTCAACTTCTGGGCGACGTGGTGCGGTCCGTGCCGCGTCGAGATGCCTGACCTGCAGGCCCGCGCCGACCGTTGGGCCGACCGATTGACCATCGTCGGCGTGAACTTCGATGAATCCGAAGCCGACGTCCGATCCTTCCGCGACGAGTTGGGCCTGACCTTTCCCCTCGTCCTCGACCCGGGAGCGAAGGTGCAGAACCTCTACCGAATCGTGGGCTATCCCACAACGATCTTCGTCGATGCGCAGGGTATCGTGCGCGCCCAGCACGTCGGCCTGATGTCACCGGAGCAGCTGGACAAGTACCTGGCGCAGATGGGTTTACCGGGATGATGCGCGTCACTCTCTTCACCAGGCCGGACTGCGGGCTGTGCGACGAAGTGAAGCAAACCCTGGCCGGCCTTCAGGCAGCGCACCCCCATCAGCTCGTCGAAGTCAATGTCGAGAGCGACGGGGCGTTGCTGGCGCGCTACGGCGAGGCGGTGCCGGTGGTGACGGTGGGGCCCTACACGCTGCGGGCCCCGATCACGGTGACGGACCTGAAGGTGACTCTGGCGGCCGCCGAGACAGGAAGGGTCGAGAAACCTCCGCTCACCGGGCGCGCCCGGCAGCAAGCCATCCGGCTCAACCGGATCGTCCTCGGTTTCGCGCGGCACTGGCTGGCGGCCTTCAACCTGGCTCTGCTGGTCTTCGTCGGCCTGCCGTTCCTGGCACCGACCCTCATGAAAGTCGGCGCCACGACTCCGGCGCGTTGGATCTACACGGTCTACTCGCCGCTGTGCCACCAGTTCGCCTTCCGCAGCTGGTTCCTCTTCGGGGAGCGCGCAGCTTATCCCCTCGCTCGCGCGGGTGTCGGGGGGCTGACGTACGGGGTCGCCACCGGACAGTCCGAGACGGACTTCTCGGCGGCGCGGCGATTCGTCGGCAACGATCAGGTCGGTTACAAGGTCGCCTTCTGCGAACGGGACGTCGCCATCTACGCCGGGCTGCTTCTGGGAGGGCTGGGCTTCGCCGTTGTTCGGCGCAGGCTCCGCCCGCTGGCAACCTGGGCGTGGTTCCTGATCGGTATCGTCCCGATGGCTCTCGACGGGGGGACCCAGCTCCTGTCCGAGCTGCCCGTGTTCTCCGCGCTCTTACCGTTGCGCGAAAGCACGCCGCTGCTGCGTACCCTGACGGGGCTGTTGTTCGGATTGGCGAACGTTTGGATGGCCTATCCGTACGTCGAAGAGTCGATGTCGGAGACGGTCGCTTTCGTCACCGCCAAGCTGGCGGGCGCCGAGCAGGCGCCGGCCGTGTAAACGATCTCCCCGCGCGGCGTGGTACACTGACGCCATGCCTCTGGCGCAAGCCGGCGACGCGCACGTCTATCGCTTCGATACCTTTCCCGACAACCTGATCCAGCATGGAGTTCTGAGCCGGACGGGCGGAGTCAGCCCGGCGCCGTGGGATTCGCTGAACGTCGGCGGGACGGTGGGCGATGACCCGCCTCGGGTGAGCGAGAATCGCCTGCGAGCGTTTCGGACTCTGGGGCTGGATCCCGCTTCGAGCCACGACGTCTGGCAGGTGCATTCGGCCGACATCATCGTCGTCGACGGACCGCGAGGCAACGCTCCGCTGGTCCAGGCGGACGGGATGGTCACGCGCACGCCGGGCGTGACGCTGTTCATGCGGTTCGCCGACTGCGTTCCGATTCTCGTGGTCGATCCGGTTCGCGGCGCCGTCGGGATGGCGCACGCCGGGTGGCTGGGGACGGTGCGGGCGACGGCGCGCCAGCTGGTGCGTACCATGGTGGCCACCTTCGGCAGCCGGCCGGAGGATCTCCTCGCGGGCCTGGGCCCGTCGATCGCCGCCCACCACTATCCCATCGGCCCCGATGTGGTGGCGCAGCTGGAGGCTTCCCTGGGGAAGGCCGCCGCGCCCCATCTCTCGAGGCGCGATGGTCAGACGTTCTTTGACTTGTGGTCGGCCAACCGGGCGCTCCTCGAGGACGAAGGCGTTCGCCACGTTGAAGTCTCGGGCGTCTGCACGGCGTGCGATCTCGGTCTGTGGTATTCCCACCGCGCCGAGCATGGACATACCGGACGATTGGCTGCATTGGTCAGCTGGGTCGGCTGACGCGATGGCAGGGACAACGACGGCCGAGATCGCCTCCCGCCTCCACGACGTCGAGCGGAGGATCGAGGCCTCAGCGACTCGAGCGGGACGAACCCCCGCGGCGGTCAGCCTCGTAGTCGTCACCAAAGGGCACAACCCCGAGGTACTCCGCGCCGCGTACGCTGCCGGTCTGCGGCGCTTCGGCGAGAATCGCGTCGAGGAACTGGTGCCCAAGGTCGCCGCCCTCGCCGATCTGGAGGGCGTCGAGTGGCATCTCATCGGCCACGTGCAGAGCCGCAAGGTCAGAGATCTGCCGGTGGACATAGCCCTCATCCATTCTGTCGATCGGCTAAAGATTGCCCTGCGCCTGGACGAGCACGCGGCCAAGCTCGGCCGGCAACAGGATGTCCTGCTCGAATGCAACATGTCGGGCGAGCCGCAGAAGGACGGCTGGATGCTCCCCGACCCAGGAGCATGGGCGACCGCACTGCCTGAGTTCGACCAGGTGAGCCGGCTGCCGGGTCTGCGTGTACTGGGCTTGATGACGATCGCCCCCATGACACCTGACGTCGCCGTTCTACGCCGCACGTTCCGATCCCTCCGGGAGTTGCGCTCCTTTGCCGCCGACCGGCTGCGCGTGGATTGGCCCCATCTCTCGATGGGGATGAGCGATGACTTCGAGGTGGCGGTCGAAGAAGGGGCCACCATGCTTCGTATAGGACGTGCTATCCTTGGGGAGCGGCCGGCAGGGACTGGGGAGGGCGGGTGAGCGGCCTGATCGGTATGGTCCAACTCGTCGCCACAGTTCTCAGCCTGGTGGTCCTGGTGGACGTCGTGCTGAGCTACTTCCTACCTCCCTACCATCCGGTCAAGCAGGCGCTCGATTCCGTCGTGGAACCCATGCTCGCTCCGATTCGGCGCCTTCTGCCATCCGTTGGCATGTTCGACTTCAGCCCAGTGGTCCTGATCATCTTGATTCAGGTTGTGGAGTCGGTCCTCATCCAGATTCTCCGAACGGGCTGAGGCAGGGACATGCGGGCATTCAAGCTTCACAATGGCGAACGCGGCGCGGCTCTCACCGTGCGGGTTACGCCGCGCGCCCGCCGCACCGAGGTGGCCGGGATTCTCGATGACGGCACCCTACGGGTGCGCGTCACGGCCCCGCCGGTGGAGGGCAAGGCCAACGCCGCGCTGCTCGACTTCCTGGCCGAAGTGCTGGACGTTCGCAAGAGCCGCGTCGAGATCGTCGCCGGCGAAAAGGGGCTGGACAAGATCATCTCGATTTCGGGGATGCCTGCCCAGGAAGTCCAGCGGCGACTGCAGGCGTGGATCGATCGCACTGGGGAGGACTAGCCCCCCTTTGGTCCCCCTCTGGGGGACTCAGGCGGGACTTAAGCTGTCCCCCCTTCAACCCCCCTGGCTATATAGCCTCTTTGGTCCGAAGGGCGCTCGATCGGTGCGCTCCTGGAGTCTTTCCTCGACAATCGCTGGTCGGAAGGACGTTGACATACGAGTTGGAATGGGTCTTACAGCCGTTTCACCCGGTCGCAAACCGAGCGGCATCTTGGACGCGGAACCAGGCAACTATCAGGGGGGACTACAGGGGTGTCGCCACCGTGGAGCCTGCCGCGGCTTGCCGCCACAAGGCTTCGTAGGCCGCATCGCGCACGTCCTGCCGCTCGGAGCGCAGTGCCTGCTGCATGTCGATGCGGAATTCGTCGCCGCCCACGAAAGCCAGGCTTTCGAGAGCCGCCAAATGCTCCTCTGGAGTCCCGCTGCTGACGGCGCGGCGTAACATCTCGAGCGCCACTCGGCCCGGGGCCACGCTGGAGCCGACGCGCGTGGCGAAGGCAACTAGCCAGGGCAGCTCGGCCGCTTCGCGCAGCGGCGGACGGACCTTCCACGGCGGCTTGCGCCGACGCTCGGCGGCTTCGGCAGCCGCGCCGCGTACGACCCACTGACCGTCATCGACCTGGACCTTGTCGAGGAGTTCGAGGGCCCAGGGTTCAGGAACCCGCGAAAGTCCAAAGACGGCCGCCCGGCGCGTCAGCAGGTTGTCCACCTCGATGGCATCCCGAAGCATGTTGTAGCCTTCGTCGGGATTGCAGGCGAGAGCTTCGGCCGCCGCCAGTCGGACCCCTTCCTCGCCTCCAAGAAGTGCTCGGCCCAAGGCCTCCATCGAGGCCTCGCTGCCAATCCCCACCAGTCCAAGACAGGCGGCCTGGCGAACGAGGAGCTCCCGGTCTTTGCGTATCGTTTCGATCAGAGGCTGGACCGCCTCTTCGTCGCGCACCCCGCCCAATCCCAGAGCCCCCAGGATCCTGGTGCTGGGCGACTCCGACGCCAAGAGACGCCGAAACAGGATGCCCGAAGTCGGTTCCGAGGCCTGGACCAGGGCGTGAACCATCCTTAGGCGCAGGCCGTACGGACGGGTGGAGGACTGGAGCACTTGCGCCAGGGCGCGCAGCACGCCCTGCCTCCACGACGCCTTCCGCGGCGCGTGCCGGAGAAGCCGGCCAGCCTTGAGCGTGCCGCGTTCGACCGGATCCGGACTTGCCTGCAGCCAGCGCTCCGCCAGCGGGCCGCCGTCGCCGACGGCGGCGAAGTACAGGAGGGCCGCCTGACCCGGCGCCCAATCGCCATCGATGACCGGCTCTGGAATCCCCGTCGCCGTCATGGACCGAGCGGCCAGGTACGCGCCGAGACCCGGCTGCACGAAGGACACTTGTCCTCCGTCGCGCTTGGCGAAGATGCCGGCCTCGACGAGATCGCCGGTTGGAGTGCCACGGCGGAGCAGCCTTTCCGGGATCGCGCCGGAGGGTTCGCTCATCCACTGATAGGCAGCGTCCTCGGCGGCCTGGCGCTCCTCACCCGATAGCACCCGAGCGAAAAAGGCCTCGAAGGCGTCTGTGATGAGTCCGCCGCGCGCGTCTCCGGCGAAGGCTGCCCAGGTGCGCAGCGTGAACTCCAGCGGCGGGGTTCCGCGAGCCGCGCCGATCATCCAGCCCGTGATCAGGCTCGGGTCCAGGTCTCCCAGGCGGCTCTTCGGCATCGTCGGCGACACGTGCTGTTGCCAGGAGGCTCCCCAGCGCGTAAGGAATTGGCGCTGGTCGTAATCCGTCCACAGTGCCAGCAGAACCGGCGCCAGACCGGCTTCCATCGCCAGACCGTTGTATCCCTGGATGGGGCCGACGACGACCAGGGGAGTGTCGGGATAGGCCTCGCGCAATCGAGCAAGCCATTCCGCCACGGGTTGAATCTCCTGCGTGGGGAACTCATCGAGGCCATCCACCAGAACCAGGGCCCGCTTCTGCTTGAACGCGGTGCGCAGGTAGCCGGGCATGCGCGAGGCCATTCCACCCGAAACGGTCATCTGAGCCGCGGCGATGAGCGGGTCCAGAGGGTCGTGACCCCGGCGCTCGACCCTCAGATTGGCGGCATGCACCAAGAACGGTGTGAAGTCGGCCAGTTGACCCGTCGACGGATCGTGCTGCGCCACGCGCGCGGCAAGGTAGGCCAGCGCTGTGGTCTTCCCCGTGCCCACCTCGCCGGTGAGCAAAAGGGAGGCACCATGGGCCAGCGCCTCCGGCAAGGAAAGCGTCGGCCCCTGATAGATCGCCGTCAGGTGATTCCAGTCGGGTAGATTCGGGACGACCCCGAGTGTGTCTTCCGGTCGAGGGTCGGCGTGCTGCGGATCGTTCGGGATCGGTGGGGCCAGCACGCGCGGAGCGACGGCAATGTCGTCGAGGAGAAACAGGGGGCGCGCCACGTGCAGGGACTGGACGAACGTGACGATCTCGCGACGGTAGCGGTCCATCGGTCCGGCCGGGGTCACGCCCTCGGCGATCTGCCCGACCTGGGCCTGGGTCCACTTGCCGGCCTGGACCAGCCAGGGGATCGACCGGGTGGCGAGGCTGCTCAGGGCCACCCCGATCGCCAGGCCGAGGATGAACTCCGGAAGGTCGAACTGGAAGCCGAAGATGTTTTGGAACATGGCACCTCAGCCGTCGTAGAGCACTCGCCCGCACTGCCGGCAGCGAACCGGCGTCGGAGACGAGTGAACCTCCTGGCGTCCGGAAGCGGACATGACCAGACCGCAGACACCGCACGCGCCGTCGTTCACCGTCGCCACGGCCACGCCACCGGAACTTTGCCTCAATCGGGCGTAGAGCGCAAGGTCATCGGGAGGGATGCCGGCTTCCACCGGCTCTCGCTCCATCGACCGCCTGGCCATGTCGGCTTGTAGCTTGGCGGCTTCCTGCTCCAGATCGTGGTGCGTGTCCGCCAACTCGGCCTCGCGCCGATGGACCGCTTCCTCGGCCGCCTGGCGCGCCTGGTCCGATCCTTCTTGTGCCAGCATCGCCTCCAGCAGGCGGTCGTTGAGGGTGGCCAGGTGGCGTTGCAGGCTTTCGGCGTCGCGCTGCAGGTCCTGCAGTTCCTTCGGGTTTTGGACGCCGCCGCCGTACAGCTTACCTTCAACTTCGCGGAGCTTGGCCTGCTGGTCGGCGACGGCTTGTTCCGATTCGCGGACAGCCTTCCCGTCCTGGCGGCTCTGTTGTTCTGCCTGGCGCAGCCCTTCCCGGGCCGCCGCCAGGGCGCGGTCGTCCTGCAACCGCCGCCGAATCTCGTCCAGCCTGGCTCGATCCCGGTCCAGGGCGATATCGATGACTTGGAGCTCGTACAGGCGCGAGGCGCGGGTCACGGGTGGATTATAGATGCGCGAGGGAGGCGCGGGCAAGGCGAGCATAGCGTCGCTGCGCGCCCCGCGTACAATAACCGGCATGTCCCTCCGCGGCGGATGGCCCCGTGTCGTCGTGCCCGCCTTGCTGGTCATCGCCGCGACGACCGTCCCCTACATCCTGGCCACCTCGCTCCAGCCTCCGGGCTTCGTCTTCGGCGGCTTCCTCCTCAATCCGGTGGACGGGTTCAGCTACCTGGCCAAGATGCGTCAGGGCATGGAGGGTTCGTGGTTGTTCCGGCTGCCCTACGCCGCGCAACCGGGGGGCGGCACCTTCCTCTTCGTGTACTACCTCTTTCTCGGCCACGTAGCCGCCTGGACGCATCTGCCGCCTCTCGTCGTGTTCCACATCGCCAGGGTTCTGGGCGCGCTGGCGATGTTCGCAGCAGCCGCGGCCTTTCTCCGGCACATGGCGCCGGATGGACCAGGGCGGCGATGGGCTTGGGTGATGGTCCTCATCGGATCCGGTTTCGGGTGGATCGGGCTGCCTTTTGGCGGTCTGGCGCCGGACCTGTGGGTCCCTGAAGCCATACCGTTTCTGTCCGCGTATGCGAGCGCCCACTTCGGCTTGTCGATGGCGTTGTTGTGGACGGCGGCCCTGAGCATCTTCCCTGGCCGGCAAAGCCGCT
>DATIFK010000147.1:0-2387 GCA_035455265.1 Anaerolineales bacterium | reverse complement strand
CGGACGGTCCTGTTCGTCAGCCACAACATGTCGGCCATCCTGAGGCTGACCGAACGCTGCCTGGTGCTGGATCGCGGCAGGATCGTTCTGCAGGGACCGACGGCTGAAGCCGTCGACCACTACATGACCGCCGGCGACGTGACCTCGGGGGAACGGCGATGGACCGACGAGGACGGCACGCGAGCCGCCAACCCCTTCCGCCCGATCGCCCTGCGTGTGCTCGACGGGCGGGGGCGAGTCGCCGAGCGGGTGGCGTCGACCGACCCCTTCACCATCGAGTTCGAGTACGAGCTGCGCAACGAGCTGACCGGGTTGAGAGTCGGCCTGTACCTCGCAACCAGTCGAGGCGAGCCGGTATTCACCTCCTTCGACACCGATGCCTCGCAGCAGTTCGAGGCCTGGACGGCCCGGCCCGCCGGACGCTACCTCAGCCGCTGTCAGGTTCCCGGCAACTGGCTCAATGGCGGCACGTTCGTCCTGGGGGTGAACGCCAGCGCGTTCCGGATTCGATCCTTCTTCACCGAGGAACGCGCCCTGACGCTGACCGTCGATCCCACCGGCGCTCCAGGCAGCCATTGGTCGGAACCGAGAAGTGGACCGCTGCGGCCGGCGCTGACGTGGGATATCGTCGAGGCAGCCTAGCCATGGGCGATCTTCGTCTCCGGGCCAAGGCGCTGGCCGGCCGGGTTCCCTGGGCGCCCGAGGCGTACCAGGGATTGATCGCGGGCGGCCGTCCACCGGCCACCGGCTTCGCGCTGGGAAGGCTCGAGCAGGTGTTGGGCTCTTGGACGGCGGCGGTGGGGCGGACCAGCGACGGCCGCAACGCGGCCCGCGGCCGGCACGTCCTCGTCCTGGGGTATCTGCCGTGGTGGCTCGAACTATCGGTCGCCCTTGGATTGTTGCTGGCCTCGCGTGGCCACGCCGTTGATCTGGGCTTCGTACCCTATCGCCGCTGGACCGTGCCTGTCGACCGCTTCGACGATGCGCGGCAGCGCGCCTACCTGCGCTCCCTTCTTCGCGCCGCCAAACCGCTGACGCCGGTGGATCTCTCGCGCCCCTCGACGGAATCGCTGCCGCGCGAGCTGGAAGCGGCCGTCGATCGACAGGCGATGACCGACGTCGAGTACACGCTGCAAAAGGAACAACCCGACGTCGCGCCCGGAACCGAAGGGGGGAGGTTGCTGGCGCTGCGCCAGGCACGCAACCGGGCGGCCGCGGCGCGGGCGCTGCGCCTCTTCCGCCGGACGTCGTACGACGCCGTCGTCATTCCGAACGGCAGCATTCTCGAGTTCGGCGCCGTGTACCACACCGCGCGCCATCTCGGTCTGCCTACGGTGACCTACGAGTTCGGCGAGCAGCGCCAGCGGGCGTGGGTTTGCCGCGACGGCGAGGCGATGCGCCTCGAAACGGGAGATCTGTGGCGGGCGCGCGGCCACGCCTCGCTGACACCGGGCGAGCGCCGCCAGATCGAAGAGCTGATGCGGGCGCGGACAGGCGGCGTCGAGTGGCAGCAGTTCGGCCGCCGCTGGCAGAAGGGCGAACGTCAGGGGGCAGAGAGCGTCCTATCCCGCCTGGGCCTGGACCCCACGAGGCCCATCATCCTCCTGGCTACGAACGTCGTCGGTGACAGCCTGGCGCTCAATCGTCAGGTCTTCAGCGGCGGCATGGCCGATTGGCTCTCTCAGTCGCTCAAGTACCTGGCCCCGCGGAACGAAGTCCAGACCGTCGTTCGAATTCATCCCGGGGAGCTGCTGGGAGCCGGCATGCCCTCCGAGCAGGTGGTCCGCCGTACGCTGCCGCACGTGCCACCGCATGTTGTCCTGATCCCGCCGGACTCGAAGGTCAACACGTACGACCTGATCGAAAGCGCCCATCTCGGACTGGTGTACACCTCCACGGCCGGTCTTGAAATGGCGATGCATGGCGTCCCGGTTGTGACCGCCGGGCAAACGCACTACCGCGGCAAGGGCTTCACGGATGATCCCGAAAGCTATGAGGCGTACTTCCACGATCTGGAAGCGCGCCTGGCGGAGCCGGTCGGGCGCCGCCTTTCGCCGGCGCAGGTGGACCTCGCCTGGCGCTATGCACACCGGTTCTTCTTCGAGTTCCCGTTCGCGTTCCCGTGGCATCTGCTTCATTTCTGGAAGGACATGGACGAGCGGCCGCTAGAGACCCTGGTGCGGTCCGACGGCCCCGACGCCTACCGCGAGGTCCTCGACGTCATGGCCGGCGCGCCCATCGATTGGGAGGCGCATGCCCACGCTGCCTGAGGCGAGGGAGGCGGTCGCCTCCGAGTCGGAGGTCCGAGAGGAGGTCCGGCGCTTCTACGACTCCGTCGGATGGCAGCGCGTCGGCCCGGGAGTCTTCCAGAACGCCCGCTACGAGGA
>DATIFK010000146.1:0-37385 GCA_035455265.1 Anaerolineales bacterium | reverse complement strand
CCCGGTCGGGAAACCATCTGCATACAACTTCTCGCAATTCTCGGCGGCCCGCGCCGGCGAGGCCAGGCCCGGTGACCCGGAGGAGCTGGTCGGCGCCGGGGAGGCGTATTCGAGCAACCGCTCCGGCGGCGGCGCAATGATATTCAGAAGTCGCTCGATTTCGGTCTTGGTTGCCGCGTCGCCGCCCACCCGCAGGTAGCGTTGCGCCTCGCGAACGAGGCCGAAGCCTTCCAGGTTGGCCGGCGCGTCTCCATACACGTCCGACATCGGCGCCTCGCCGGCGAACACCTTCAGGCTCCGGACGAGGCCCTCTTCGTAGGTCCACTCGCCCGCATCGACCTTGGCCTGCAAAGCATCCGTGATGCCGCCCGGTGGAGGCGGCTCGGTGGGCACGGAGGCTGTCGGCGCGGCGCTTCCGGTATCTCCGGGCGGCGGAGTACCGCCGGGCGCGGAGGTTGTAACGCCGGGCGAGGGCGAGGCCGGGGTGCCGGAAAGACTGCACGCTACCGAGGCGGCGACCAGAACGGCCAGCCCCCGCAACATCCGTCGTCGTCCCATCATCGTCGCCTCCCTAGAGGTCTCCCGTACTCCGGGCGACCCTGCCTTCGCAGACCCTGGCGATCGACCGAGGGCTCAAGGCGTCGAGACCACCAGGTTGTCGAAGCGCACTTCGGTCATGCCTTCGCTGGCGCCTCCGGCACCGAGGCCGATCTCGCCTCGGGCAAATTCGTCAATGTCGCGCTCGATCCCCAGGACACCGTTGACATAGAAGGCCAGGTGATTCCCGACGCAATCGACGCGCAGGTGATTCCAGTCGGACTTCACGGTGCCTTGCGGCAGGGTGTCGAAATGGGCGATCTGCTCTTCACCGCCGAGGTAGTCCGAAATGTCCACCGAACCATCCGGGCTGAGGGTGAAAGAGTAGAAATCCCCGGCTGCCTGGCTGCCGCGGCAGACGACGACGGCCCCGCCGTATGGGACGGCCGAAACGATGCGGGCATCGACCTCGATGCGCACGTCGCCGAACGGGTCCGACGTAGGGGCGGTGACGAAGTCATACGATGCCTGGTCGTTGTCGATCCAGGCGCGGAACTCGCCGTCGGTGCATTCGTAGCCCTGGGTCGTTCCGGCCTGCAGCGATCCGAACGAGCAGCCCGACGACGAGAAGTCGTCCTGGAGCAGCGCGCCCGACGGCGACTTCGGCGCGCCGGCGCCGCCACAGGCGGCTAAGGCCGCGGCGACCAGCATCAGAATCGGGATGCGCTGATTCATGGGGTTCCTCTCCGTTTCGTTGGCTGCGCGAATCGGCCACGCTGGGATGCGTAAGGACATCCGGACCTCGGCCTATGGGCCCACCATGCGGGATAGGAACAACTTGCCTAGATCCAGGACCCAATCCTCCTGATCGCCGATGACTTCGAGGCCGAAGCGGTTCCTCACCAAAGCGATGAGGTGATAGGTCTCGGACGAATCGTCGTGCTCCAGATAGGCCGCATCGCCGATCCCGGCCACGGGGTCGCCCAACTGCTCGGGCATCGCTTCGATCAACGGCTGGACCATGTCGGTCGGCTCGATGTACACCAGGAACTGGGCATAGTTGTCCTCGCCGGCGGGATCGACCTCGTAGATGCAGTTCGGCGACGGCTGCTGGTCGAGCTCGCGCGAGACGGTGCCGCCGACAAGATCGGCCACGTCTTGCGCGGTGACAATCTCGCAGGCGACGTAGCCCGAGACATCACTGCCACCGGAGGGTGGCTCGGTCGGCTGGATCTGGGCCGGCGGCGAGGTAGGTTCGATCACCTCGCCGCCCGAAGGCGCTGAGGTCGCCTGGGGGGAGGCGCCCCCGCAGGCGATCTGGGCGGCCATCACCAGCGCGACGGGGATCCACAACCTCACTCTTGGCCTCACGATCGAACCCTCCTCGACCAAGGAGCGCTCTATGGCCGATGCCAGATGGCGCCCTGGCTGTTGTCGAGCAGCGTGTCGCTGTCCGCCTGGTAGGTGTAGTCAATGGTGAGACTCAGTGCCCTGGACGTCGGCGGCTCGCTCAGGCAGCGCAGCGACGTGACGGTCGTGCGCAACACGTTTCCATCCACCTGGCCGGTGGCATCGACCTCTGCGGACACCGTCGGTTTCCCGGAAGCATCTAGGCCGCAGGCCGTGGCCAGTTCATCGGTGAGAGTGACGTTGTAGGCGCCATCCTGGCGGGTGACGCGGAGGGACATAGGGCTGCCGTCGGTCGGATCGTTCGCCGCCCAATCCCCCAGGAACGGATCCTGAGCTTCGCTGGGGGGAGGCGCCTGACCGGGGCACAGGCTCTCATGGCCAGGCGCACACCACTCCACTCGGCCGCCGATCATCGTCATCCAGACTTCGATGTGGTTGACCTGATCGGCCGGGACGGCCAGAGGATCCTGTGAGAGGACAACCAGATCGGCGAGCTTCCCGGGCGAGAGGCTGCCCTTGACGTCGTCCTGGAAACCGGCGAAGGCGCCGTCGATGGTCAGGGCCCGCATGGCCTGCTCGGCTGTGATGGCCTGGTCGAGCAGCCAGGGATAGGGCTGCCGTCCCAGATTGCCGACCCGGGTGACGGCCTGGTAGATCAGGTGCATCGGCGACCCGAAGGGCGCGCCGGTCGGCTCGTCGACATAGAAGCTCGGGAAGCCCGAGGCATTGGCGAAGCGCACTCCGGCCTGCGCCAGGTTGCGCCAGGGCGTGTAGGATCCGTCCGGTTCGCGCTCGATCAATTGGTCGATGTCCGGTTCACCGACCAGCTGCCCCGGGTTGTTGAGATTGATGACCGGCACCAGGCCGAGGCGCTGGAGGCGCGCGATCTGGTCCGGCGTGGCGAAGAGCATGTGCTCCAGGCGGATGCGCCGGTCGGGGATATCGGGGACGGCCGCCTGCGCGCCTTCGATGGCTTGCAGGATTATCTCCAGCGAGCGCGTGCTGACGGTCTTGATCGCCAGCGGCCATCCCTCCTGCAGGCGCGCCTCGATGAACGCCTGCAGAGTCTCCGGCTGCCACAGGAGAATCGTGGCGTTGTCGAAATCGGTGAAGATCTTCAGACCGGCCACCCGGACGTGAGGGCTCACCATCTCGCCGGGGGTGTAGGCCTGGTAGTAGTCGCCCAGCATCCGGCCTTCGGCGCTGTTCTCCATCACCGGCAGGTAGGCATCGACCCGCAGGCGCAGGACGCCGGCGCGATCGAGATCGATCAATTCGTTGAGTCTCCCTTGATCCACGTAGAGTTCGTCGATGGATGTCCACCCTTGTTCGATGGCCGGCTCGATCACGTCTACGGGATTGTCGATGCCGATATTGCCACGGTTTCCGATGCGATGCTGATGGGCGTCGATGAAGCCGGGCGTCATGGTGGCGCCGTCGAGGTCGATGACGACGGTCGCGGCGCCTTCGAACCTGGTCACCTCGTCGTTGCTGCCGACGGCGAGGATCGTGTCCCCAGCGACGGCCAGGGCCTGGGCCGCCGGGAGAGAAGGATCCATCGTGAGGATGTGACCGTCGGTGAAGATCACCTCGGCCGAGGCGGTCGGCGAGGTCGCCGCCACCGTCGAGTCGGGGGCAGGCGAGGCGGCCGACTCGGATTGAGGGGCGGCCGCGGTGGGTTGGGGCGAAGGAGGCGCGGCCCGGCCGCAGGCCATGAGCGCCACGGCCAGCGCCACGGCCGGCCAGATGCGGCGGGAGCGGGCGGGCGCCATGGTGAAGGGTGCTGCCCGGATCACTTCGGCGCGGTCGCGGTCCATGTATCCTCCGCAATACAGGGCAGGGCCTGGGCGTTCGGGCCGGAGGTGATGAACGCCGGGCCGGTGACCCGCACGTGGATTTGGCCGCCATAGTAGAACGCCGCCCAGTTGAAGGAAGCCCCTCCCGAGGAGTAGAAGTAGGATCCCGGCGGATGATCCAGGACGATGGGGATCGTGATGGACTGACCGGGCTTCATCAAGGGCAGGTCGAGGGCCTGGGCGATGAACGGGGCCCCGGTGACGGGAGTCCCGTTGCTGAGGGTGTTGGTTTCCTCCGTGAAGATCTGCAAGAAGCAATGGTCCAGATCCTCCTGGGGCACGTTGGCCGACTCGAAACGTCGGAAGATCGAGACGCGCGCCATGGCTGGCTGGGTCTCTGCCAGAGGGTGCGGCTCGTAGAGCAGGACCGGCTTGGGCTGAGCAGCCGCGCCCGCCGCCGTTGCACCGACGGCGGCGCCTTCGCCCAGAGCCAGCCGGATATTGCTGTGGCACTTCTCGTCACATGGGTAGCCCTGCGCATTCAGGTTGTTGGTGATCTGCTGCGCCGCCTGGTCGAGCACGGCATCGGAGACCTGGCCGAAACTCGCCTTTCCTTGAACACCGGCTTTGACGATGTTCTGGCATTGGGCGTCGCATGGGAAGCCGAGCTTGCCGGCGGCCATGGAGGCCCCCACATCCAACCCGGCCTGATACAGGTTCTCTCCGCTGGCGGCGGCCGAAAAGCCTTTCTTGAGAAGGGCTACGCACTGGGGATTGCAGTCGATGCCCAACTGGGTCGCCGTGATGCTGATGGCGTAGTCCAGACCTTCGTCCATGATCTGATCGAAGTTGGGCAGGCTGGGAGGAATGCCGAAGTAGATCTGTACGGCCGTGACGGCGATGTCGGTAGCTGCCTGGCAAACGTCCTCGACGTCGCCCTCGGTGACCGTGTCGCCGCCGAATTGCGCCGCCGCCATCTTCGCCTGGATGCACAACGGGTTGAGCTTGGCGGCCCACTCCTTGACGAAGGCGACGGCCTTGTTGTACCAGCCGCTGACGAAGTTGTAGGCGTCCTGCAGGGCCCCGGCGGCCCACGACCCGAAGTCGCTCAGACAATCCGAGAAGCCATCGAGGCTGATCTCGCCGCAGGAACTGCTCGAGCCGGAGCAGGAAACGCCGGGACAGCCGCAGCTTTCCTGGCCCTTCGGGACGATCAGCGTGCACTGCTGGAACTGCGCCGGGGTGATCGCCTTCCCGTTGACGACGGCGCCGTTGCCTACGTTGTAGGAGTTGACCTGGTACGCGCCCGGGATCACGTTGTGGCAATCGCGCACTTCGAAGGTGGAGACGAAACATGCATGGTAGTCGGGGTCGGCAGGTTGCAGCGGCGTGAAGGACAGGATGGTGGCCTGATACACGGGCCCATTGGGCTCGAGACCGGGCTTGTAGGGGTTGCCCGCCCATTGGTAGTAGACGAAGACCGGGATCGAGGCCGGGCCGGCGATCTGGGCGGCCGAGTCGCCCAGCAGCGGCGAGCCCGTCATGGGGATGACCCGCACCAGGAAGAAGCGCGGCTGGAACAGGTTGAACGTCTGCGTGGGAGGCTTCTTGCCCTGCAGGCTATCGAACCAATCCTGGGCACCGTCGAAAAGATCCCCCGCATCACCGAAGAGCCCACCCCCTCCGCTTTGCGATGACGTGAAGTAGTCCTGGAAGCGCAGCGAGAACGTACCGTTGGTGACGGATGAGACGCCCTGGTGGATCAACCCCGGCGGGTTGAGACTGGTTCCGGGCGGAAAGGCCTGGGTCGACACCTGCCACAAGGCATAGGTGACCCCTGGCACGCTCGTCGTCCAATGGAACTCACGAACGTTCGACAGCTGCGCCGAGGTGATGGCGAACGACTGGGTGTAGAACTTCTTGGACAGATAGACGTAATCGACGGCCTGGAGCTCGGTGCTGCTGCTCGGCGTGAGCTGCGGACCCGAGTCGGAAACCGTCAGCTTGCCGTAGTAGCTGCCGAGAAAGACGAGCGAGCCGCCGCGCCACGCCCAGACCTCCATGTTGACCTTGATCTGGTCGAGGCCGGATTGGTCCAGCAGCGGTTGCAGGAGCGGCTTGACGTCGAAGGTCCCGCTGGGCGACACCAGGTAGTCGTGCTCGTTGGCCGGGATGCGCTGATAGTGGGCGTCATCGACGGACACATAGAGGAAGATCTTCTCGACGGGTTGGTTGGGCGTGATCGTCCCGTTGGCTATCTTGAAATCTCGCCATCCCGAGGCTACCTGCGCCCCCACCGCCTGAAGATAATCGCCAGCCACCTGCTGCAGCGAGGCGCCCGGCTCCGGCTTAACCTCCCCCGCCGGCGGAGCAGGGTCGAACCCGCCCTCGGGCGCGACCTCCGGCTGGTTGGGGACCGGGATCGGCACTGTCAGTGTCTGGCCCGGGCTGAGCGGCGCAGCCGGATCCAGCCCCGGGTTGCTGTTGACGATGTCCTGCGCGCTGGTCTCGTAGTTCTGGGCCAATGACTCGAGGCTGTCTCCCGGTTGGGCGACAACGTTCGCCGGAAAACGCACGTCGGCGGCCATGGCGGCCAGGACGCGGACGGTCTCGCTCTCGGCGGTTTCGCCCGATGCTGCGATCGCCTTGACGACCAGCAAGTGCTCGCCTTCCCCCGAGGGTGTCCATCCCCATGTCGACGATGCCTGATCGAGAGGAACCTCGAAGACCTTCGACGCCCACTGTTGGCCGTTCACCCACAGCTGCAATTCGCGAATGCCCTTGCCGGAGGTCCCCTCCCCGGTGACCCCGACCGTGCTGTGCAGCGCCACGACCGTCCCTTGAACGGGGGTGACGATGTTGGCCACCGGCCCGCTCAATGCGCGAAAAGCCAGCAGGGGGCCGTAGCGTCGGGCCAGAACGAGCCCGCCCACCAGGACCGCGGCCACGACCACCAATCCGCCTGCAGGAAGAAGCCAGCGCCTGAGCCCGCGCCCTTTTGCGGAGTTCCAATCCGAATCCTGCTCGACCGACCCCGCCCGTCGACGTGAACGGCCGGAGCCTCCGCGATTCCAGTCGGAATCCTGCTGGACCTGGCCCGGCTGCATGCCCACGGACGTGAAGCGTTTCTTCGGGTCGATGGGTTCTGGCTTCTTCATGTCGCTGACCTTTCGGCCGCGCCGCGGCGCGGATGCCTCAAGGAGCCGGGGCGGTCCATGCGATTCACACGTCCCGCCGCTCGCCGGTCCACGCCACCACGATGTAGATCACGATCGTGTGGCCGCCGCTGTTGGTTTCATGGCCTGCGGCGTCGGCGGCGATGGCGAAGTAGCTCAGGTTGCCCTGCGTGTTGTACGGACCCCCGGTGTACTTGCACGTCGTCTTGTTGTTGCAGGTCTTGGCCAGCACCGGGAACTGCCCCGGCGCCGTCACCCAGATGTCGATGCGCGTGACGCCGACGTCGTCGCTGGCGGTGGCGGTGAAGGTGATCGTCGATCCGGTGGGCAGCGAGTTTCCCGACGGGCTGTGCGAGATGCTGACCGACGGAGGCTGGGTGTCGGGTTGCGGTGGCGGAGGCGGTGTGACCGTCGGTGTCGTGCCGACGATGATCTGAACGTAGAACGGCGTCTGAGCGTCGGCGCCGAGGCCGAACAGAACGCCTTGTGGGTTGCGGATCAGGTAGTTGCCGCGGTAGGTTCCGTCGCCCGAGGGCGCCACCATGCTGACGACGATGTCGACGGTGCCGCCCGGCTCGACGATGCCGGGGATGGGCACGGGCGTGTTGTTGTCCATCGGCGCCCCGTCGCTGAAGACGACTTGGTAGGCCTCGGTCCACGGGCACGTGCCATCGTTCTGCAGCCGCCAGACTTTCCGGAACGCCGCCCCCGGATCCAGACGCGTGTTGTCGGGGATGCGCACGTCGGCAACGAACCGAGCCTTGTCCACGCACGCCGGCGTCGGAGTCCAGGTCGGCGTGACGGCCGTCGTTGCGGTGAAGGTAGGTGTCACGACCACCGGTTGCCCGACCTCGGTCCGCACCTGCGGCCCGGTCAGGGTGACGTTGGAGGTGGCCACGGTGCTCCAGGCGCCGGCGTGGTTCTGGGCGCGGGCGGTGAGGACGTAGTCGCCAGGGGCGGAAGGATCCCAGGCGACGTGTTGCGTAACGAGCCGGGAAGAGGTGTTGTCGGGGGGGCGGCGGCTCAGGACTTCGCCGTTGACGCTCAGCTCGACTTCGGCCACACCGCCCGGGTCGGCGGCGTGCATCACGACATCCATCGGGGCTACCGGGTGGGTGCTGTTGTGCTGGGGGGAGTCGATCCAGGCCTGCGGGCCCGCGGCGCCCGCAGCACCGCCGCAGCCGGCGAGCGCCAGCGCGACCAGGCCGGCGATCCATTTGTGGGTAGGGCGACGGCGGGTCTGCACTCGTTTCACGGCGGCCTCCGATCCGGCCGAAGGGCCGGCGAGCCAAGGGTCCACGCGGCTACCGTCCCATCCAGGCCAGCCCCGTCCGCAGGGGCATGGCGACCATGGCGTCGCCCGAGCGACTCACCGATGATGGCCCTGCCGCGCGGCCGAAGACGGCAATCTCGCGCCAGGCCACCCAGGACGGGCTTTCGCTGGTCTCGATCTTCAGATAGCGGACGGCGTCCCAGGCGGCCATGGGCGCCACATCCAGCAGCTGGCCGTCGCTGGTGTCGCCGCGGAATTCGTGGAGCAGGCGGTAGTTGCCCTCATCGCCGCGGCCGAAGACCTGGTGGACGGTGTTCCCCGCGGGGGTCTGGGCCACCGTCAGGATCAGGCGGTCCAGATCGTAGGTCGCCCCGAGGTCGATCTCGATCCACTGAGTCGGGTGAGTCCCGGCGCTCCATGCCGTCTCCGGATCCCCATCGACGGCGGCGGTCGGCGGCTGGTCGGGCATCGAGGCGGACGCCGTGGCCGGCTTGTGGAGGGCGAGATTGCCGGAGGGGTCCGGGGCTGTCAGAGGGATGTTCACCTCCGAGGGGATACTCGGCCCGACGACGTCGCCGGCCGCCGCTGACGGGGCGCGGAGATTGCACGCCTGCAGCAGGGTGAGCGCCAGCACGGCGGCCAGAGCCGCTCTCGATCGAGGAACATCCGAAGCGGATGACTCGCGCGTCACGGCGAGCTCACTGCGAGATCTGGAACCAATCGAAGTCGGCATAGTTGCCCGCCTGTCCGGCCTGGGCGGCGATCAGGCCGATGGAAACCGGCGTCCGGTCGGCCGTGTGGCTGCCCACCGTCGTCCAGGTGGAGCCGTCGGTGGAATAGGAAGCGGTGTAGGTGTTCCCCTGCCGTTGCAGGCGGAGCTGGTAATCGACCCCTAGAAAGCTCTGGGTGCCGAAGTTGCCGTCGACGGGTGCGCCGTCCTGAATGTCGTCGAAGTACAGGCCGTCGCCGATGCACGCCCCGGGGGCGGCTTCGCAGAAGCCCCGGCCGAATTGCACGACGGTGTCATCCTCGAAGACGACCACGAGACCGGCGAGTTCGAAGTTGCGGACGGGGCTGAAGCGCAGCCATGTCTGCATATCGAAATCGCCCGACGGAGCCGGCCGGACCAGCAGGTTCTCCGGAGGCGTGGCGCTGAAGAAGCTTCCGGTCGAAAGGTTCAGGCGCAGCCAGCCGTCCATGTGGGAGAGCGACCAGCCCGGCGAGTCGCTCTTCCACCAGCTCCACCCGGGATCCAGCACGCCGTTGAAGTCATCGCGGAAGGTGGATGGGGCGGCAGGTGCGGCGGCCGTCGCCTCGGGCGGTGCTGTCGGAAGCTCCGGCACTGTCGTTGGCGGGAGAGAAGGAGACTCGGGCCGGACCGTCGGCTCGAGGATGATCTCGGCCGTCGGCTGTGCGCCGGCGAGGGAGCAGGCGAGCAGTGCTCCAGCCATGACCATGGAAACGATAGCGACTCGGTGGATCCCCGGCGGAACTCTGTTAGGTGACATGGATCACTCCGTAATCTCGAAGATGTCGAAGGCGGCTGTGGCGGGGGCTGCGCCCCCGGCGCTGGTGGTGGCCATCAGCCCGACGCCGGTCGGGTTGAAGTTGGCGACGGTGGCTCCAACGGGCGTCCAGGCCTCGCCGTCGCGACTCCAGGAACCGCTGTAGCTTGTTCCCTGTCGGACCAGGCGCAACCAGATCGGCTCGTCGGGCGGCAGATTGCCGGCAGCCGGCGTGTCGACGACGCCGGCGATCATGGCCTCGTCGTTGTCGAGATACACACCGTCGCCGACGCACGGTGGGACGACACCGCAGAAGGCCCGCCCCAGGGCGACGAAGTGATCGTCATCCTGGTAGATGACCAGCCCGGCGAACTGGAAGTTCTGCGTTGGGTGGAAGTCCACCCGGGTGCGAAGCTCGAAGTCACCTCCCGGGGCTGCACGAATCAGAAGCGGCGCGTCGCCGCCGGCGCGCAGCATGGAGAAGTCGCCGGTGGAAAGGCTCAGCCAGCCGCTCCGATCGGCCAGGCTCCAGGCGTCCGGATGCTCCCGGACCCACGACCAGCCCTGGCTGAGGCTGGATGCGGCGAAGTCCTCGCGGAAGGCAGCGGAAACCGCCGCGGGCGTCGGCTCGACATTGGCCGTGGAGGGGCAGAGGCCCTCCATTCCCTCGGCGCAGTATTCGACCTTCCCGCCGACCATCGTCATCAGGACCTGGAGGTCCTTCAGGGCCAATGGGTCGACGGTTCTGGGGTTGTCGGAGAGAATGATCACGTCGGCGTACTTGCCGGAGACGAGGCTGCCGACCTCCGCGTCGCGGTCCAGCGCGTACGCGGCGCCGGTCGTCATGAGGTGCAGCGCTTCGTCGACGGTCAGCGCGTTGTGGGCCAGCCAGTCGGGCGCCTGACAGATCGTCCCATCCTCGGCGACCTGGTTGCGCGTGACGAACCCGTAGAGGTGTTGGAAGACATCCGTAGTGAAGATGGGCATGTCCGCATGCCAGGCGAAGTGGACGTCCGGATTGGCGTCGAGCAGGTCACGCCAAGGCCACTCCCAGGTCTGGTGTGACTCCGGCACCAGGTACCGGAACCGCGAGCGATCGCCGACGATCACGCAAGTCTGGAAGGGGGCGAGGAGGGTGGCCACGACACCAGCCTGGGAGTAGAGCGGAAGTTGATCCGGCCGGAGGACCCCATTGTGTTCGATGCGGTGCCGCCGCGGATTGACCCCGTGGAGGACGTTGGTGTACGCCTGCAAAACGGCGTCCAGCGCGCGGTCGCCGAGGGCATGGATCGCCACCTGGTAACCAGCACCGTCAAGCTCGCGAATGAGGGACTCGAGTTCGGCAGCGCTGAAGTACAGATCCCCCTGGCCGTACCCGCCGGGGTACTCGAAGGACACGGCCGGTACATTGCAGGAGCCTCCGTCGGCGTAGATCTTCACCCCGTTGATCCAGAGTCTTTTCCCCGGCGTGCGGTCGACCGGATGCTCCAAGTACCAGCTGCCGAGCGGGTCGCCGCACCCGTTGTCCCACGCGAGATAGGCGCTCAACCTCAGGCGCAGTCCCCCGGAGGCTTCCAGGGTCTGCAATTCGCCGAGCAACGCTTCGTCGACGTAGAACTCCGCCGTGGTCGTGATACCCTGCGCCAGGGCGGCGTCCTGTGCTTGGTCGGCGGTCGGGAAGACGTCCTTCCGCTCGAAGTAGTGGCTGTGCGCGTCGACGAAGCCGGGCATGAGGGTGCGGCCGCCGAGATCGACCAGAGTGGTGGTCGGGCCGGCCTCGGCCAGGATGGCGGCTTCATCGCCGACGGAGACGATTCTTTCGCCCCGGATGTGGATGGCGGAGGCCGTGGGCCGGGCGTCGTCCATCGTCAGGATCACGCCATTGTGGAAAATGACGTCGGTGCCCTCGCCTGACTGGGCAGCTGGCTCGGCCGATGGGGAAGGTGAGGTCGGCTGCGCAGGGCGAGCGGTCGGCTCCAGGGTAGGACCCACCGTCGGCTGGCTGGCGGGAAGGGCACAGGCCAGCGCCGCGACGGTTACGAGGCACAGGGCCAAAGCCGCGCGGCGGAAGGCTGGTTGCTCCCTAGGGGACATCCTTGGCTCCTTCGACCGATGGCGGCAGCGAAAGCTGGCGAGAGACGAAGCCCTGCACGTCGGCCAGGTCCACGAAGTAGCGCCGCTCACCGGAGGGGACGTGTTCGATGACCCCCCGCGACAAGCGCGGCGTAGGTTTCGCAGCGTCGGTCCAGATACGCAGGACAAACAGGTGTTGCGTTCCTTCTTCGGGAGAGCCCACAGTGGCGACCTCCGACCACGGAAGGTCCGCGGTTGCCCCCCAGAGTAGCCGGGAAGGCGTCCCCAAACCGTCGCAAAACGGTCCGAAAGGGACGTAGCGGACCCCGCCCCTAGAAGGGGGCGGGGGAGGGAAGGGAAAGGAGAAGGGGGCCAAAGGCCTCCTTCTCCTTTTGAATCCTCATCCCTCGGAATGCACGAGAGGGGTTTTGTAGCCGCAGGCCAACGCCTGCGGTGTTTCTCATCTCAGAAGCGGGTTAAGCCATGTCCGTGGCGAGGGCGTAGGTCAACGCCTGGTCGGCGTCCATGGCGGTGCCCTGCTTCCAGGCCTCCTCCCACAGGCCAGGATCGGCCGACTGGCGTGCCTGCTCGACCGTCCGTCCGTACAGGGGGAGGTCCGGCGCCGGGAGGGGGATGCCGATGGCCTTGCGCAGGGAGTCGGCCGCACCGAACAGGCGGGCGGCACGATCGGCCCGGCCTTCGGCGCCGGCGACCCCGGCCAGGCCTTCAAGGTTCCAGGCGATGCCTTCTTTGTCTGCCAGGGCGACCTTGAGGTTCAAGCTCTGGCGGAAGAAGCCGTCGGCGCGCCGAGGCTTTCCCAGCAGGAGGGCAGCGCGTCCCAGGTTGATCAAGGAGATCGACTCGCCCAGCGTGGAGCGCAGTTCGCGGAAGAGGTCCACGCTCCTCTTCAGGCGTTCGATAGCCAGCGCGTAGTCCCCTCGATAGACCGCCAGGTCGCCCAGGTTGTTCGAGGCGCGGGCCATCCCCCAGCGATCGGCTTGGGCCTCGTACACCTCGAGGGCCTCCGACCACAGGTTGTCGGCGCGGGCGTAATCCTGCTGGTTGCTGGCCACCACACCCAGGCTGGACAGGGCGTCGGCGATGCGCGGCCGATCCCCGAGACGACGGCAGACCTCGAGGTTGTCTTCCAGGATCGCTTGCGCCCGGTCGTAGTCTCCCTGGAGAGCCATCAGGCGACCAATGGCCTGTAGGACGTTGGCCTGGAGATCTTCCGGCAACTTCTCCCGATGGGGCAAGACACTCTCCAGCCAGCGGCGCCCTTCGGCCACGTAGCCGTGAGTCCACCAGAACGGCCACAGCGGGCTGGTCAAGCGTGCCAGCGCGGCGTGGTCCCCGGCGCCCTCGGCGTAGCTCATGGCGCTGCGCAAGTTGGCGACCTCCTGGTCGATGGCCCAGAACATTTCCTCCTGATCCGGTCCACGCAGGAGGCGCTCTCCGGACCGCTCGACCATCTCGAGGTAGAGGCCGACATAGGCTCCCTGGACCTGATCCGCCTCGCCGGATTCGATCAACTTCTCGCGCGCGTAGTGACCGACGGTCTCGAGCCAGCCGTAACGTACGCGGGCGGGGTCCGAGCGAGAGACGGTGACCAGTGACTTGTCGACCAGTTCCGATAGGAGTTCGAGGATCTGGCCGGAGGCCAGAGGTTCGCCGACACAGACGGCTTCGGCCGACTCGAGGGTGAACCCGCCGGCGAAAAGCGACAGGCGGCGAAAGAGGGCTCGCTCGGGTTCGGACAGAAGGCCGTAGCTCCAATCGAGGACGGCTCGGAGGGTGCGGTGCCGCGGCAAGGCGACGCGGCTGCCGCCGGTCAGCAGGCGGAAGCGGTCGTCCAGGCGTGCGACCAACTGCTCGACCGACAACATCTTCAGACGCGCCGCGGCCAGCTCCAACGCCAGAGGGATACCGTCGAGGGCCCGGCACAGGCGGACGACGCTGGGGAGGTTGCCCTTCGTCAGGCGGAAGGTCGGCAGGGCCGCCGCCGCACGGTCGGCGAACAGGCGGACGCTGGCGGAGGCCTCAACCTCGCCTTCGAGGGGCACTTCGCCCATAACGGTCGGCGGCGGGAGCGTCAACGGCGGGACCTGCCACACGACTTCGCCCGGGACGCCGATGGGCTCGGTCGAAGTGGTCAGGAATCTCACTTCGGAGGAAGCGCGCAGCAGCTCGGCGACCAGCGCAGCGCAGTCGCTCACCAGGTGCTCGCAGTTGTCGAGCACCAGAAGCGCCCGCTTCGAGCGGACCGTGTCGGCCAGCGCCTGGGCGATCGGTCGTGTCGATTGCTCGCGCAGGCCAATGGCGGAGGCGACGGCCTGCGGCAGAAGAGAGGCATCCGCAAGAGGCGCAAGGTCCACCCACCAGATGCCGTCGGGGAAGATCGAGGGCGACGAGGTCGCCAGGGCCAGGGCCAGGCGGCTCTTGCCGACACCGCCGATGCCCGTCAACGTCAGGAGCCGCGTGCGAGCCAAGAGCGCCCGGACCTCCTCCAACTCGCGTTCGCGCCCCACGAAGCTCGTCAGCGGCGCCGGCAGATTGGGTTTGGGGCCGGGCGATGCGGCCGCCGGAGCGGGCCGCGGGCTGCCGGGCGTCTCTTGCGCCAGGCAGCTCTCGTATACCTGGCGCGTTTCGCGGCTTGGCTCGACGTTCAGCTCGCGGCGCAGGACGGTCACGCAGGCATTGAAGTAGCGAACCAGGCCGGCCCGGTCCCCGCTCAGGGCGTGGAGGCGCATCAGACTGCGGTAGGTCTCTTCACGCAACGGATCATGGCGCAGCAGGCGCTGGGCAAAGAGGATCGCCTTCTGATGATCCTGGGCCTGTTCGCGCTCCTCGATCAGCCGATGCAGATCGTGCGAGTACAGCTCGCGCAGTCTTTCGCGCTCGGCGAAAACCCAATCGTCGTAGATGCCTTCGAGCAGGTCGCCCCCGTAGAGCTCGATCGCTTCCGCCAGGCGGGTCGGTTCGGCGCTGAGGCGCTCGAACTCAGCCACATCGAGCCAGGCGTCAGCAGCGGCGTTCCACTGCAGCGTGCTGTGATCGCTCAGGATCCAGGGCGTCTCGGCCGGGGCGGGAGGCAAGAGCTGAAGGAGGCGGTGCAAATGCCGACGGAGGTTGAGGCGCGATTCGGTTTCGGCTTCATCCGGCCAGAAGCTGTATGCCAGCAGATGGCGCGGGGTCGGTCTCTGGCGATGGACGAGCAGATATCCCCAGAGCGAAAGCAGCCGGGAGCGTGGCGGCAACTTGACGACCGCCTCGTCAGCGTAGGCCCGCATCGGGCCGAGGAGGAAGAGACGAACCCCCATGGGCTTATGGTCGGCCGAGGAGGCGGTCGGGCTTGTCCATGGCGCTGGCCACGCCCGACCGGCTGAAGTGGATGGTCCCCGAACCCGCGCACAGCATTATAAACGCCCGGCCTGTGCCCCCAAGAACGGGGCGGGGAGCCGCCCGTTACCTCCCGGCGGTCGTGGTTCCAGCTATTTTTACGCCGCCGGTTTCGACTACCCCTTTGTGTGGTCGCGAATCGCCCAATCGTGGGTTTCTGTTCGGCCCTTTCGGCTTGTATTCTTCTTCCAGCGGGGCCGACGTCGACATGTGGTTCAATCCGCTCCTGGCGGGCGTGCTGCGCTCGCCGCTGCATAGCTTGCTCAGCCGCAACACGATGCTGATCACCGTCCGCGGGCGAAAGACCGGCCGCCCGGTGAAGACCCCTGTGAACTATCTCCGCTTCGACGGCGAACTGCTGATGGTGAGCCTGCGCTCGCGCACCTGGTGGCGAAACTTGCGTGGTGGCGCCCCCGTGGAGTTGCTTTTGGCGGGAGCGCGGCGGAAGGCGACGGCCACGGTCTTCGAGGCGGAGGCCGACGTCCGCCGCGGCCTGGCGGACATGGTTTCCCAGTCGCCTGCCCTGGCGCGCCTCCTGGGCATAGGTTTGGACGACACCGGGAGCCCGAGGGCTCCGGATCTGGCACGGGCCGCGCAAAGCCGGGTGATCATCCGGGCTCAGCTGATCTCCGGACAGGCCTGACCGAGAACTCTCACCGCGATCCATCGCCCAGGCACGCCAACCAGGAGGGAGACATGGTCACCGATCGAGTGCAGCACGCGGCCACCGGCCGGATAGGGGTGGAATCCGAAGAGGCCCAACGCCGAAGATCGATCTACATCTACTTCGGTCTGACGTTCCTGATCAGCTGGGGGATCGAGTTTCTGCTTATCGCCTCGGAGAACGGATGGGGTGGGATCGCGCTGCCGCCGTCTGTGCACTACCTGGCCGCCTACGGGCCGATGCTGGCCGCCCTCTTGGTTACCTTTTGGGTAGCCGGTGGCCCGGGGCTGCGCGAGCTTCTCGGCCGCGTGACCAGGTGGCGCGTCGGCTGGGGCTGGTTCCTGGTCTCCCTGCTCTCTCCGGTCGCCCTTTTTGCCGTGGGCGCGGTCGCCGCCCGAATCGTCGAGCGGAAGTGGCCGGACCTGGGGCTCCTCGGGCAGGTGAACTACATACCCAACCTGGGCCTGGCGGCCTGGCTCTTCTGGCTCGTCACCTATGGACTGGGCGAGGAGATCGGCTGGAGGGGTTTCGCCCTACCGAGGCTTCAGCATGGGCGCAGCGCCGCCCAGGCGACACTCATCCTGGGCCTTCTTTGGGCTCTGTGGCATCTTCCGGCCTTCTTCTATCTGGACACGTATCAGCAAATGGGACTATGGATGTTTCCGTTCCTGGCGGTGACGATCGTATGCGGAGCCGTCGTGTATACGTGGATCTACAACTGTACCGGCGGAAGCGTCCTGATGGCCGCCATTTTCCACGCCTCGTTCAACTTCTTCTCGGCCTCGGCGGCCGGAGCGGGGACCGTGGCCATCGTCATGACGGCGGGGGTCGTGATCGCCTCGCTCGTCATCCCCCGTGTCTACGGTCTGGAAAACTTCGCCCGGACCCCACGACATACCCTCTGAAAGAGAGCTCCCCGCCAGGCCGGCGGGGAGCTCTGACTGATTACTGACGGCTGACGACTGCCTCAGGCGGTCACTTCCTGCTGCATCGCCACCCGCGCGCCGCGGTCGCTGCGGCGGAAGACGACGCCCTCGCCCTTTTCGTCCACGTCCACCGTGACGATGTCGCCGTGGGCGAACTCGCCCTGGAGCAGCTTAACCGAGAGCGGGCTCTCGACGAACTTCTGCATCGCCCGGCGTAGCGGCCGGGCGCCGAAGGACGGGTCGTAGCCGGCGCGGGCCAGCCACTTGCGTGCCGGCTCGGTCAGCTCGACTGTCAGCCCGTGCTCCGACAGCCGCTCCTGGACCTCCATCAGCTGCAGGTCGACGATGCGCTCCATATCCTCGAGCGACAGCGGCGAGAAGATGATGATCTCGTCGATGCGGTTGAGGAACTCGGGGCGGAAGGTGTCCTTGAGGGCCTTCTCGATCTTCTCTTCCTGCTGGTCGCGGGCGGATTCGGCCCCCGCCTTGACGCGGAAGCCGAGGCTGCCCGAGCGGGTGACGAATTCGGTCCCCAGGTTCGAGGTCATCACCAGGACGGTGTTGCGGAAGTCGACGACGTGCCCCTGGCCGTCGGTCAGCCGGCCGTCGTCGAGGATCTGCAGCAGGGCGTTCCAGACCTCGGGATGGGCCTTTTCGATCTCGTCGAACAGGATCACGCGGTACGGGCGGCGCCGCACGGCCTCCGTCAACTGACCGCCTTCCTCGTAACCGACGTAGCCGGGCGGGGCGCCGAACAGGCGCGAGACGGTGTGCTCCTCGCGGTACTCGCTCATGTCGATGCGGACCAGGGCGTCCTCATCGTCGAACAGGAACTCCGCCAGGGCCTTGGCCAGCTCGGTCTTGCCGACGCCGGAGGCGCCCAGGAAGATGAACGAGCCGATGGGGCGCCGCGGGTCCTTGAGGCCGGCGCGGGCGCGGCGGATGGCGTCGGACAGCGCGTGGATCGCGTTGTCCTGGCCGATGATGCGTTCGTGCAGCCGCTCCTCCATCTGGAGCAGGCGCTCGGCCTCGGTCTCCATCATCTGGGACACGGGAATCCCGGTCCACTGGGCGACGACCCCGGCGATGTCGTGCTCGTCGACGAGCTCGTCGAGCTGATGCTCGGACTCCCAGGTATCGCGCTGGGTGCGGAAGTCTTCTTCCAGCCGCAGGCGGATGGCCTTCTTCTCGGCGGCGCGCTCGTAGTCGCGCTCGTTGCCGGCCTGCTCTTCCTCGGCCAGCATCCGGTCGATGTCGGCCTTGAGCGCCTTCAGCTCGGGCGGCAGGGAGTACAGGGCGACGCGCAGCTTGGCGGCCGATTCGTCCATCAAGTCGATGGCCTTGTCGGGCAGGGAGCGGTCGGTGACGTAGCGCTGGGAGAGTTTGGCGGCGGCTTCCAGGGCGGCGTCGGTGAAGCGCACCTTGTGGTGGGCCTCGTAGCGGTCGCGCAGCCCGTGGAGCATCTTGATCGTTTCCTCCACCGACGGTTCGTCGACGTAGACCGGGGCGAAGCGGCGCTCGAGGGCGGCGTCCTTCTCGATGTACTTGTGGAACTCGTCGAGGGTGGTGGCGCCGATGCACTGCAGCTCGCCGCGCGCCAGGGCCGGCTTGAGCATGTTGGAGGCGTCCATCGCCCCCTGGGCGGCGCCGGCGCCGACGACGGTGTGGAGCTCGTCGATCATCAGGATGATCTCGCCCTCGGAGCGCTGGATCTCTTCGATGGCGGCCTTCAGGCGCTCCTCGAACTCACCGCGGAAGCGCGAGCCGGCGATCATTGCCCCCAGGTCGAGCGAGACGACGCGCTTGCCCATCAGGATCTCGGGCACGTCGTTGTTGGCGATCTTCTGGGCCAGGCCCTCGACGATGGCGGTCTTGCCGACGCCGGCCTCGCCGATCAGGACCGGGTTGTTCTTGGTGCGGCGCGACAGGATCTGGATGACGCGCAGGATCTCCTGGTCTCGCCCGATCACGGGATCAAGCTTGCCTTCCTTGGCCAGGGTCGTCAGGTCGCGCGAGTACTTTTCCAGGGTGCGGTAGCGCGACTCGGCCTTGCGGTCGGTGACGCGCTGCCCGCCGCGGATGTCCTTGATGGCTTCGTTGACGCGGTCCTTGGTGATGCCCTCGTCCGCCAGCAAGCGGGCGATGGCGGTGTTGCGCTCGGACAGGATCGCCAGGAACAGGTGCTCAGTCGAGATGTACTCGTCGTTGAGGCGGTTGGCCTCTTCGTTGGCCATATCGACGACGCGCTTGACGCGCGGGGTGATGAAGATCTGCCCGGCGCCGCCTCCGTAGATGTTGGCCTTCGGGCTGGCCCGCAGCTGCTGGTCGATGCGGTCGGTCAGCCCCTCGATGTCGATGTTGAGCTTCTCCAGGATCTGCGTGATGACGCCTTGCGGCTGTTCGATCAGCGCCAGCAGGATGTGCTCGGTGTCGATCTGGTTGTGACCGTAGCGCTGGATGATCTCGGCCGCATGGTGAGCGGCGTCCTGGGCTCGCTCGGTGAACCGGTCAAATCGCATCATACAAACCGTCCTCGGAGCACCCCGGACGTTCAGGGCCTCCGCTGGCGATTATAGCATTTGGTACCGAGCGACGGCTTCCGCTAGACATAAGAGTTGTGTATGAGTCTTGCGACTTGCCCCTAGGCTGCAAGGACGGGGCCAGGTAGTCGTCTGGGCCGAGAGGCCCTGCGCCGAAGCCGCTCTTCGACTTCCCCTACCCTTCCTTTCGGCTCCGCCACTGAGTGTTTCTCGATCGTTCCGGGGTGCCTGCTCGACGCTCGGGCATCGGCCTCGCTGAGACGGGCCAATACCCTCCCAACGGTCCATAGGGCTTCCCGGAAGCGGGCTGAGAGTCGAAGGTCATGGACCACGGTTGTCCGAACAATAGGACCCCACTGTTGACAGAAGGGGACCAATGGGGCATGGGGCAGGCTAGCTACGGGATGTAGGCTTTCGATGCCGCCCTCTTCAGATTGCAGGGCAGCAACGGATCTTCTCGGACGGCGGGGCGGGGAATGGATAGCGGTGGGCAGCTCAACTCCGCTGCGCGTCCTCTTCCTTAATGGAGAAGAACAGCAGGCCGAGCTTCAGGCGGAGGCTTTGCGCCGTGCCGGCCTCGACATCGATTGGACTCGCGCCGCCTCCGAGGGCGAACTCCGAAGGTCCCTCCATCCTCCGGTTGACCTGATCCTATCGGCCCGCTGTGTCGACGGCCTGGACGCGCCCGCCGCCTTGCGTCTCGTGCGCCAGGAAGGCGAACTGCTGCCCTTCATCGTCGTCGATCCCGGTCCCGAGGACGGTCTGGCAGCCACCTGTCTGCAGGAGGGCGCCCTGGCTTGCGTCGCCCCCGAGGCGCTGGCCGACGGGGTGCCGGATGCCCTCCGCCGCCTGGGCCCCTGGCGGATGGCGACGGTCCAATCCCCCGACGCGGCGCTGCTGGACGAGATCGTGGACCGCACCATGGAGGGCATCCTCATTGAGGATGCCCAGGGCTGCATCGTCTTCGTCAATCCGGCCGCCGCCGAGTTGTTGGGCTACACCCGCCAGGAGTTGACCGGGCGGCACTGGACCCTCATCATCCCTCCCGACCAGCAGGCGGCCGTGCGCGCCGCCGACTCGCGACGCGCCGCCGGCCGCGCCGACCGCTACGAACTCGAGCTGCTTCGCCGCGATGGTTCGCGCGTGCCGGTGTTGGTGAGCGGATCGCCGCGGCTCTCGGCCGGCCAGTACGGCGGCAGCGTCGCCGTCTTCACCGACATTTCCGGTTTGAAACGCACCGAGGAGGCCCTGCGCGCCTCCAACGACACCCTGCGCGCCATGATCGACGCCTCGCCGCTGGCCATCATGGTCCTGGCACCGGACGGCACGGTCGAAATGTGGAACGCCGCCGCCGAGAAGGTCTTCGGCTGGTCCGAGGCCGAGGTCATCGGGCGCTTCAACCCCCTGGTCTCGCCCGACCGGCTGGAGGAGCACCGCGTGCTGCGCGAGCGGGCGATGAGCGGCGAACACCTGGATGGGATCGAGATCGTCCGGCAGCGCAAGGACGGTTCCGCCATCGACATCCGCCTGTCGACGGCGCCGATTCGCAACGGGTCCGGAGTGGTCACCGGCATCCTCGGCCTCATGGCCGACATCACCGAGGCCAAGCGGACGGAAGCGGCGCTGCGCGAGTCGGAGGAGAAATTCCGCGGCCTGGCCGAGGAATCTCCCAACATGATCTTTATCAACCAGGGCGGGCGGGTCGTGTACGCCAACCCTCAGGCGGCCATCGTCATGGGTTATACGCGGGAGGAGTTCAGCGATCCCGCCTTCAACTTCATGAATCTGATCGCTCCGGAGTCCCACAGTATCGTTCGGGCCAATCTGGAGCGGCACCGCCACGGCGAGGATGTCCCACCATATACGTACACCCTGGTCGCCGCCGATGGCCGGCGCATCGATGCCATCCATACCACGCGTCTGATCCAGTACGACGGGGCGCCGGCGATCCTCGGCATCGTCACCGATATCACTGATCAGCGCCGGGCGGAAGCCGCCCTGGCCCGCCGGGCGTCGCAGCTCGAGGCGCTCAACGAGATCGGCATGCGCGTCGGCTCCGTGACGGATCTGCAGGCCCTGCTGGACCGCACCACCGCCCTGGTGCAGGAGCGGTTCGGCTACGAGCATGTCGCCATCTTCCTTCGCCGGGACGGGGACGGGGACTTGGAGATGCGGGCCCGTGCGGGCGCCTTCGCTCACCTCTACCCGCCCGGCCACCGCGTGGCGCTCGGCCGTGGCATGGTCGGCAGCACCGCCGCCAGCGGCGAGTTGCTGCTGGCCAACGACGTCGGCCGTGAGCCGAGGTACCTCAACTACTTCCCCGACAGGGTCCGCACCCGCGCCGAGCTGAGCCTGCCCATCCGGTCCGAAGGAGCCACGGTCGGGGTGCTCGATGTGCAGTCGACGCATGTCGACGCCTTTGGGGAAAGCGACATTCTGGTCCTGGACATTCTGAGCGACCAGCTCGGGGCGGCCATGGCGGACGTGCGCCACTACGAGGAGCTGCGGCAGAGCGAAGAGCGCTACCGCGCCCTGACCGAGAATGCCGCCATCGGCATCTACCGCACCACGCCGGAGGGTCGCATCCTGTTCGTCAACCCGGCCGGCGTGCGCATGCTGGGCTTTGACAGCTTCGAAGAACTGGCCGAGCGGAAGCCCAAGGCCGGAGGTTTCGTCCCGGTCCACCTTCGCCCCGCCATCCGCGAGCGCATCGAGCGCGACGGGCAGGTGATCGGATTGGAATCCACGTGGACGCGCCGAGACGGCACAACCATCTTCGTGCGCGAGAACGCGCGAGCGGTGCACGACGCCGCCGGGCGTCTGCTGTTCTACGAAGGCACGTTGGAGGACTTCAGCGATCGAAAGCTGGCCGAACAGGAGCTGGAGCGGCACGCCGGCGAGCTCCAAGTCCTGTACGAGACCTCGCTGGAGGTCAGCCGTCAGCCGGATCTCGATGCCTTGCTGCGGACGATCATCGAGCGCGCCGCACGCTTGGTTGGCACCAACTCCGGCGGCCTCTACCTGGTCCGGCCCGACGAGCATGCCCTGGAATTGGTGGTCAGCCACAACCTGCCGCGGGATTTCGTCGGCGCCCGGCTGGAGATCGGCGAGGGGCTTTCGGGGAAAGTGGCGCTGCACGGCGAGCCTATGGCGATCGCCGACTACAGCGCCTGGGAAGGGCGCTCGCAGGTCTACGAAGGCCACCGTTTCGGGCGCGTTCTTGGCGTCCCGCTGCGGCGAGGAACGGACATCCTGGGGGTGATCGTCATCACCGACGCGACGATGCAAGGCGATTTCACCGCCGAAGAAGTACGCCTGGTATCGCTCTTCGCCGATCAGGCTGCCCTGGCGCTGGAGAACGCCCGTCTGTTGGAGTCCGAGCGCGGCCGCCTGGCGGAATTGGCCCGCGCTCACCAGCAGGTCACGGGCCTGAGCCGCGTCGCCGCGCGCTTGCAGCGGACCCACGACCCCGAGCAGGTGTTGACGACACTCCGCGAGCACTTGCTGCCCCTCGGCGTCAACTTCTGGCTGGCCGTGTTGGATCCTCCCACGGGAGACCTGATCGTCCGCTATGCCACGCCGGACACCGGGCTGCTGGCGCCCCTCGAAAAAGCCCTGGGCATCAGCGTGCGTGGCTACCGCATCGCACACGCCGACCTGTTCTTCTACGACGATCTGTTCGTAGAGCGCCGGCCCTTGTTGATGGACAGCACCTACCTTGTCCGCCGATTGGCCCCTTCCTTCCCGGGCCAGCTGGTCGAACGCATCCTGCAGGCCACCGGGATCGGCGCCGATTCGAAAACGATGTGCCTGCCTCTCGAGACCGAGGGCGGCGTGCTGGGCGGGCTGTTCCTGTGGGGCCGGGACCTGAGCGAGGCGACCGTGGAGTCGTACGCCGTCTTCGCCAGCCAGGTGGCTGTCGCCTTCGAGCAGGCGCGTCTGCTGGACGCCGAGCGACAGCGCTCCACCGCCCTGGCCCACTCGCACGGTCTCTTGGCGGCGTTGAGCCAGGTGGCGGTCATCCTCGAGCGAACGGCGGACCCCGACGAGTTCCTGCAGAGCCTGGGGGGAGAGCTGCGGCGAATCGGACTGGGGTGCTGGGTGGCGATGGTCGATCCGGAGGCGGAAACCTTCGTCCTTCGCTTCGCCTCTGTTTCGGGTGACATTGTTGCGCAGGCCGAGAGAGTCATCGGGGAAACCGTCATCGGCCTGACGATCCCCGGCAAGAGGCTACCGATCTACCGGGATCTGGTCCGCGAACGAAAGCCGGTGTTTCTGCCCACGCCCGACCTGGTCCGGCAACTCCTGCCTCGGCTGCCGCGTCGCGCGGTTGACATCCTGATGCGGCTCGGCGCCGGAACGGAAAAGACGCGCACGATCGGGCTGCCGCTGGTGTCGAAGGATCTTGTCACCGGAGTCCTGTTCGTGTGGGGAGAAAACCTCCAGTCCGACGACATCGACCAGTATGCCGCGTTCGCCAGCCAGGTGGCGGTGGGGCTGGAGAAGGCCCGCCTGATCGAAGACATGCGTCAACACGCCGGCTACCTGGGTGCGGTCGTGAAGGTTGCCGGGGCATTGCGCGCCGCCGCCTCGCGCGGCGAGATGCTCCCGATTCTGCTCGATCAACTGCTCGACCTGATGCAGGCCGAAGGGTCGGCGGTCGAAGTGCTGCTGCCCTCCGGGCTGGAGATGCGAACCGAACTGGCGCGCGGCGCCTGGGTCGAGTGGACCGGCCGCGTTCGGCCGGCGTTGGATGGAGTCCGCGGGCGCGTCCTGCACCTGCGCCAGCCGTACCTGACCGATCACGCGCCCGCCGACGACCTGTTCCATCGCCGCGACGATCTGGCCGGAGCGAGAGCGGTCGTCTGCGTGCCGCTCGTCTCGCAGGAGCAAGTGCTCGGTTTGTTGTGGGCCGGCCGGCGGGCCCCCTTCAGCGACTCGGAGACGCGCATCGCCATGGCGGTGGCCGATATGGCGGCCAGTGCCATGCACCGCCTGGGGGTGATGGAGAACTTGGAAGAACGCGTCCAGCAGCGCACGCGGGCGCTGGAGGAGGCCAACCTCCGCCTGCAAGAGCTCGACGAGATGAAGAGCGACTTCGTCTCCAACGTGTCGCACGAGCTGCGCACCCCCATCGCCAACATCCTGCTCTACCTGGACCTGCTCGGCGACCCCGCCCGCGACAAGCGGCGCGAGGAGTATCAGGCCATCCTGCGGCGTGAGGCGGAACGTTTGGCGCGGCTGATCGAGGATCTGCTGACGCTGTCGCGGCTGGAGCGCGACCGGGTCCAGCTCAACTTCGAGGCTCATCCGCTCGACCCCATCCTGGGCGAGGTCGTCACCACCCAGCGGGCTCGCGCCGAGGCCAAGAGCATTCACTTGATCCACGAGCCCGACCCCGACCTGCCGGCGGCGTGGGTCAGCCGCGAGCAGATCGTCCAGGTCTTCACCAATCTGGTCAGCAACGCCGTCGCCTATACGCCGGCCGCCGGCACGGTGCTGGTCAGCACACGCGAGGCGCACGTGCGCGGGCGCCTGCATCTGGTGGGGCGGGTTCACAACAGCGGCCCGCCCATCCCGCCGGAAGACCTGCCGCACATCTTCGAGCGCTTCTACCGCGGACGCACAGCCCGCTTCTCGGGCGAGCCGGGCACGGGATTGGGGCTGGCGATCTGCAAGGACATCGTCGAGAGACATCATGGGTGGATTGAGGTGGAAAGCAATGCCTCGGTGGGGACGACGTTCTCCGTCTGGCTCCCGGTCTCGCCGCCGTAAGGATTCGGCCTTGAGAAGGGAAATCTTCAGCAAGTGAAACTCACACCCAGGATTACTCTCACGTTTGTGGTCTACGCCGCGGCCTTGTTGGCTGCCGTGGGCTTCCTGGCCTACAACAGCGGCCGGGCGGCGCTACGGTCGGCTACGATCTCCGAGCTGCAGTCCACCGCGATCGAGAAGCAGGGCGCGCTCGAGGCATGGGTGGAAGAGAAACGCCAGGACATCGCGCGGCTGGCGCAAGACCCGGGCACGCTGACACATGCCGTGGAACTGTACGACGCCCCCTCTGGTTCCCCGGAGGCTGCAAACGCGCATCGTCTCCTGTTGGAGGAGATCCTCCCACGGTCAGCTGGGGGCGAATTCATGAGCCTGATGGTGATTGACCCGCGATCCGGTCAGGTTGTGGCCTCCAGCGATCCCACCGAAGAAGGCAAGCTAAAAGAAGATCGGCCCTACTTCCTTCAGGGCAAGGCCGGGCCCTATGTCGAGAACCTGTACTACTCCGTTGCCCTTCAGGAGCCGGCGATGACTTCCGCCGCCCCCTTGCGCGCCCCGGATGGGAGGCTGGTGGGCGTCCTGGCCGGACGAATCGACCTGGACGAGATGAACGCCATCATCAGTCGACGCTCCGGTCTGCACGAGTCCGACGATACCCTGCTGGTGAGTACGTCAAATCTGTTCGTAACTCAGCCGCGCTTCGTCATCGATCCCGTTGTGCTTCAGCGCGGCATCCACACCCAGGCTGTCGAACGATGCTTGGAGGGGAGAAGTGGAGCGATCGACCAGCTGGACTACCGGGGAGTACCCGCGATCGCCGTCTACACCTGGCTCCCGGAACGCGAGTTATGCCTGATCGTAAAGATGGATCAGGCCGAGGCTTACGCTCCGACCCGATCGTTTGGAAGGGCGGTGGCCGCCATCAGCGCGCTGGCACTGGTGGCCGCCGTCGTCATAGCGGTAGTGCTGGCGCGCAGCCTGACGCTGCCGATCCTGGGGCTGCAGGCCGGGGTGGCGCGCTTTGGGCAGGGTGATCTGGGTTTTCGATTGCCAGATAGCTCACGCGACGAGTTGGGATCCCTGGCTCGAGAGTTCAATGCCAGGGCGGATTCCCTGGCGCAGAAGGACACCAGCCTGCGCGCCCGCGCCGCGGAATTGGAGGCGGCCAACCGGGAGTTGGAGGCCTTTTCGTACTCGGTTTCCCACGACCTGCGAGCCCCGCTGCGTGCGGTGGACGGCTTCTCCCGCATCCTTCTGGAAGAGCACGCAGCCTCGCTCGATGGGGAGGCCCGCCGCTACCTGGACCTGGTGCGCGACAACACGCAGAAGATGGGCCATCTCATCGATGACCTGCTGGCCTTCTCGCGCCTCGGCCGCCAAGAATTCGGCCGCCGCACCGTCCAGCCGGCGAATCTGGCGCGGCAGGCCCTCGACCAGCTGAACGGAGAACGGGTGGCCCGAGAGGTCGAGATCGAGATCGACGAGATGCCGGAGGCGCTGGCCGACCCCGTGCTGCTTCGCCAGCTCTATGTCAACCTGCTGTCCAACGCCCTGAAGTTCACCCGCAAGCGAGACCCGGCTCGCATTCATGTCGGCTCGAGGACGGAGGACGGGAAACCGGTCTACTTCGTGCAGGATAACGGTGTGGGGTTCGACATGGCCTACGTCGGCAAGCTCTTCGGCGTCTTCCAGCGGCTGCACCGAGCCGAAGACTATGAAGGCACGGGCGTCGGGTTGGCCATTGTTCAGCGAATCGTGCACCGCCATGGAGGGCGCGTCTGGGCCGAGGGCGCCGTCGACCGGGGCGCCACTTTTTCCTTCACCCTGCCAGAAAGGAGCGGAACATGAGCGTTGAGATGCCGGCGGAAATCCTGCTTGTAGAGGACAATCCCAACGATATCGAACTGGCCATGCACGCCCTTACGAAGCACAAGTTGGCCAACCGTATTGAGGTTGTGCGCGACGGGGCCGAAGCGCTCGACTACATCTTCGCCCGCGGCGCCTACAGCCACCGAGACATCAACCAGATCCCCCGTGTCGTGCTGCTCGACCTGAAGCTGCCCAAAGTGGACGGGCTGGAGGTCCTGCGACAGATCAAGGCCGACCCCCGGATGCGCAAGATCCCGGTGGTCGCGCTGACGTCCTCGCGTGAGGAGCGCGACGTGACGGAAAGCTACAACCTGGGGATCAATTCATACATCCTGAAGCCCGTCGACTTCCAGCAGTTCACAGAGGCGGTGCGCACCATCGGCCTCTTCTGGCTGCTGCTCAATCAGCCGCCGAAAGTGTGAGGCGGACCGGGTGGCAGGAAGGACTTGCGGGTGGCCCCGGTGATGCCCCGGCTCCGGGTGTTGATCCTGGAGGACGTCTCCAGCGACGCCGAGCTCATGGCCGCGGCGTTGAACCACGATTTGGGTCCCATCGAGTGGCGGCGTGTCGATGCCCGGGATTCGTTTCTCGACGCCCTTGGCCAAGCCTGGGATGTGGCCCTGGCCGACATCAACCTGGTGGACTTCGACGCGCTGCATGCGTTGGACCTGGCAGCCGAACGCTCGCCCGGGCTACCCTTCGTCATCGTTACGGGCTTCTTCGAGGAAGCCGCTCTGGAGTGCCTCCGCCGAGGCGCCTCCGATTACGTTCTCAAGGACAACCTGACCCGGTTGGCCCCCGCCGTCCGACGCGCGGTCGAGGATCGGCAGCTGCGCCAGGCCAAGGCCGAGGCCGAAGAGGCCGTCCGCCGCCGTGAAGCCCATTTTCGCTCGCTGATCGAGAATGGCATCGAGGTCATCAGCATCCTCGAGCCGGACTGGACGATCCGCTACGAGACGCCATCGATCGAGCGCGCACTGGGGTTCACCCCCGAAGAGCGGGTCGGGCGTCCGGCCTTCGAGCAGGTCCACCCCGAAGACCTTGAGCGCGTGCGCGAGGCTCTCGGCCGCTTGCTGCTCAAGCCCGGGCCGGGCGCCAGCCTGGAGGTCCGCTGTCTGCACAAGGATGGCACCTGGCGCTGGTTGGAGGTGCGCGGCAACAATCTCTTGGCCGATCCGAACGTGCGCGGCGTGGTCGTCAATTCGCACGACATCACCGACCGCAAGCGGGCCGAAGAGAGGTTGATCTATCTGAGTCTTCACGACGCCCTGACGGGCGCCTACAACCGGGCCTACTTCGAGGAGGAGATGGCCCGGGCCGAGATCGGCCGCACTTTCCCCGTCAGTGTCATCGTGGCCGACGTCGACGGCCTCAAAGCCGTGAATGACCATCTGGGCCACGCCCAGGGCGACGTCCTGCTCCAGCGGGCAGCCGAGTTGTTGCGCGGCACCTTCCGCCGCGAGGACGCCGTCGCTCGCATCGGCGGTGACGAATTCGCCGTGATTCTCCCCGGGGCCGACATGGCCGCCGCCCGAAAGGCGCTTGAGCGTCTGGCATCTCGTCTGGAGGCCCACAACGGCTCCACCGACGACCCGCCCCTCCATCTTTCCATCGGGTCGGCCACCGGCGAGAAGGGCTGCCGCCTGGCCGACTTGATCGCCCAGGCCGATGCCGTCATGTACGACGACAAGCGCAACCACCACACTGATCGGTGGGGCACCATCCCGCCGGGGAGCTCGGCTGGCGGGAGAGGGGGAACATGAGCCAACCCCTGCGAGTGCTCATCTTGGAAGATAACCCGGCCGACGTCGAGCTATGCCTGCATGCGTTGAGAAACGCCGGTTACGATGTCTCCACCGTCCATGTGGACGACGCCGAGACCTTCCGTGCCCACCTCGACGACGAGTTCGACCTGATCATTGCCGACTACGCCTTGCCGAATTTCGATGCGCGCCGGGCGCTGGCCCTGGTCAAGGAAAAGCAGATCGATGCGCCGTTCCTGGTGGTCTCGGGCACCATCGGGGAAGACATCGCCGTCCAGATGATCCAATCGGGGGCGAGCGACTACTTGCTGAAGGATCGTCTGGTCCGCCTCGGCGCCGCCGTGGAGCAGGCTCTGGAGCAGCGCCGTCTGCGGCGGGAGAACACCGCCATCGAGGCGGCTTTGCGGGCGCAGGACCGGTTCTTTCGCGCCGTCGTCGAGCACGCCACGGAAGGCCTGGCCTTGCTGAAACGCGACCTGACCCTGAGCTACCTCAGCCCGAACGCCGAACGCATGACGGGCTGGCGCGCCGAGGCCTTCCCCGGCCGGGATCCGCTGGCGGTCGTCCATACGGAGGATCAGGCCGACGCCCGGCGGGCGCTGATGCAGGCGCTGGAACATCCCCGGCAAGTGCAGCGCGTGGACGTGCGGATGCGACGGCACGATGGCGTCTATCGCTGGGTGGAATGCGCCGTCGACAACCAGCTTGATCAACCCGATGTCCAGGCGGTGGTCGTCAACATGCGCGACATCGACGCCCGGCGCCGGGCGGAGGAAGCCCTGCGGGCGTCGGAAGAGAACTACCGGGTGCTCTTCGACCACAATCCGCAGCCCATGTGGGTCTACGATCGGGAGAGCCTGGCCATCCAGGCGGTGAACTTCGCCGCCGTCGAGGCCTATGGCTACTCCACGGATGAGTTCCTGCGCATGTCGATTCTGGATCTTCATGCGCCGGACATCCACTCGCGCTTGCTCGAGGTGACCCGAAGCCTGCCTGGCAAGATCCGGCGGCCCGGGGTTTGGCGCCAGCGGCGCAAGGACGGGTCGTGGCTCGATGTCGAGATCGTCACCCATGACCTGACGTTCGAGGGCAGGCCGGCGCGGCTGGTGATGGCCAACGACGTCACCGATCGCGAGCACGCCCGCCTGGAGTTGGAAGCCAGCGAGCGCCGCTACCGCCAGCTGAGCGAGGAAGCGCCCATTGGCATCTACCGCACGGCTCCCGACGGCCGCATCCTGTTCGTCAACCCGGCGCTCTGCCAGATGCTCGGGTACGACGATGCGGCCGAGCTCATGCTGCGCAATCTGGAAGCGACGGGGTCGGAGGCGGACTACGCCAGGGATGACTTCAAGCGCCGCCTGGAGGCCGATGGCGAGATCCGAGGCCTGGAGTCCGTCTGGACCCGCAAGGACGGCAGCCGCCTGTTCATCCGCGAGAACGCCCGCGTGGTGCGCGGTCAGAACGGCGACGGCACCTACTACGAGGGAACGGTCGAGGACATCACGGAGCGGAAGAAGGGCGAGGACGAGCTCCGCCGGCGCAGCGAGGAGGTCCTCCAGCTGTACCAGGCCGGGCGGGCCCTCGGCGAGACCCTCGAGCAGGAAGCCTTGTTCGACGGTGCCTACCAGGCTGTGGCGCGCGTCATGGATTGCTCGGGGTTCTACATTTCCACCTACGAGGCGGAGACGAACACGATCCGCAGCGTATACGCCCGCCACAACGGGACAAAGGTGGACGCCTCCGAAATCCTTTCCCTCCCGCTCGAGCCCGAGGGCCAGGGCACGCAGAGCCGGGTCATCCGATCGGGCGAGAGCCTGTACCTGCCGGATTGCCGCGCCTTCTGGCGCAACGCCGGCACGCGCTTCCTGGTGGAGGAGGACGGTGTTCTCGACCAACCGGCGCCCAACGATGCCGACATCGACCGGTCGGCTCTGATCGTTCCTCTCAAGCTCGAGGAGAAGGTGACGGGCGTGGTGCAGGTCTTCAGCTCCCACCCCAACGCCTTCCAACCGGACCAGATGCACTTCCTCGAAGCCCTCGCTCCGCAATTGGCGGCCGCCATGGCCAATGCCCGCCTGTTCCGCCGGGCCCAAGAAGAAATCCGCGAGCGGCGGCAGGCTGAGCAGGCCGTCCGGCTACTCAGCGAGTTCAACGAAGGGATCATCCGCAACATGTCGGAGGGGATCGTCCTGGAAGAACCGGATGAGACTTTCTCCTTTGTCAATCCGGCGGCTGCTTCGCTGCTCGGGTACACGGCCGAAGAGCTGACCGGCCGTCACTTGTCGACGATCATTCCGCCCGACCAGGTAGCCGTCGTCCGAGCCGCCAATGCGCGCCGTGCCGAGGGTGAGAGCGATCGCTACGAGCTCCAGCTCCAGCGGAAAGACGGAACGCGGATCAGCGTCTTGGTCAGCGGCAGCCCGCGCTTCCAGGATGGTGAGTTGGAAGGGACCATCGCCGTCTTCACCGACATCACCGAGCTCAAGGAGGCGCAGCGGGACGTCGCCCGCCGCGCCGAGGTGATGCAGGCCCTCTATCAGACTTCGCTTGAGATCAACGCACAACCCAGCCTGCAGACCGTCCTGCAAGCCATCGTGGAACGGGCCGCCTCGCTCCTGGGCGTGCAGGCCGGGGGGCTGTACCTCCTGCGCCCGGACGGTGAGACGTTGGAGATGGCCGTGGTTCACGGCATGCTGGCCGAGTACCAGGGCACGAGCTTGCGCCGCGGACAGGGGTTGTCCGGCCAGGTTTTGGAGTCCGGCCAGACCATGTCCGTCGAGGACTACACCGTTTGGCCGGATCGGTCTTCTGTCTACGAACGGGGCCACTTCCGGCGAGTGCTTGCCGTTCCTCTGACCGTCGGTCACAAGATCGTGGGCGTCCTGAATGCAGCCGACCTCGATAAGGCCGGTGCCTTCACTCCGGAAGAGATACGCCTGGCCGAGTTGTTCGCCGACCAGGCCGCCATCGCCGTCGAGAACGCCAGACTGTTGGAGGACGAGCGCGAGCGCAGCCGGGCGCTCGAAGCCCTGTATCAGATCTCGATCGACATCACCGCGCAGGCCGACCTCCCGAGGCTCCTGGAGACAACCGTCCGTCGGGCGATGGAACTACTGCACGTCGGCGCCGGGGCCCTGGCCCTCGTCCAGTCGGACGGCGAGACGCTGAAGTTCGTCGTTGGTTACGGATTCGGTGACGAGCTGGTCGGGTCGGAGCGCAAGCGAGGGATGGGCCTATCCGGTCGGGCCTTCGACACCGGGAGACCCTTCGCCGTGGAGGATTACTCGCAGTTCGATGGGCGCACGCCCGGCCTCGAGGGCGCGGGACGCGTTCTGGCGGTCCCCTTGCGGGTGGGGGGTCGCAGCATCGGCGTTCTCAATCTGGGGGATATGCAGCGCAAAGGGAGCTTCGAAGAGGAGGAAGTCCGCCTGGCCGAGCTGATCGCCGACCAGGCGGCGATCGCCGTCGAGAATGCACGACTGCTGGAAGCCGAGCGGCGACGGGCGACGTACCTTGAGGGAGTAACGACGGTGTCGAAGGCTCTGCGCGCCGCAGCCAGCCGCAACGACATGCTGCCGATCATCAACGCGCAACTTGCCCGGCTCCTGCGGACGCCGCACCTCGGCATCGCTCTGACGGTGTCCGACCAAGAAGTCGAGATTCAAGCCGGCGAAGGCGTGTTGGCCAGCCTGGTCGGCCAGCGAGGCAACCTGTCGGACGGGCTGGTGGGCGAGATCCTGTCCACGGGCTCTCTATTCCTTACCAACGACGCCAGCCGGGAAGCGCGCATCGTGAGCAGGGAGCTCTTTCAGGAGGCCTCATGCGTTGTCGGAATGCCGCTGGTGAGCCAGGACCGGCGCATCGGCGTGGTCATCGCGGCGCGGCCGACGCCCTTCACGGACGATGAAATCCGGTTGCTCACCGCCATCGCCGAGATGGCCGGCAACGCCTTGAACCGCGCCGGCCTGATGGAGACCCTCGAGCAGCGGGTCGCCGAACGCACCGCCGACCTGGCGGCCGCCAACGCCCGCCTGCAGGAGCTCGACCAACTCAAATCGGCCTTCGTCTCCAACGTCTCGCACGAGTTGCGCTCACCCATCACCAACATTCAACTCTACCTGGACCTGCTCGAACAGCCGGGACGGGAAGGCCGCCGCCCAACCTACATGGGCATTCTGCGCGGCGAGTCTGGCCGCCTGCACCGGCTGATCGAAGACTTGCTGACCCTGTCGCGGCTGGAGCGCGGCGCCGTCGCCCTCGATCTCGAACCACAGGTTCTGGACGCTCTCATCGCTGAGGTCGTTTCGAGCCATGAGGCACGGGCCCATCACAAGGGCATCGAGCTTCGACACGAGCTCAATCCCGGCGCCCCGCTGGTCCCTGCCGCCCATGGGCCGATCGTCCAGGTGCTCACCAATCTGATCGGCAACGCCGTTGCCTATGCACCGCAGGCCGCCATCGTGACCGTGAGCACGCGGCAGGAGGATTCCCGCGGCACCCGCTACGCCGCCGTGCGGGTCCACAATTCGCAGCCGGACATCCCCGAGGAGGATCTCCCGCACCTGTTCGAGCGGTTCTATCGCGGCAAGACGGGCCGTGAGTCGGGTGAAACGGGGACCGGCCTGGGCCTGGCCATCTGTAAGGAGATCGTCGAGCGCCATCGGGGCTGGATTGACGTCGAAAGCGCGCCGCAGACGGGCACGGCCTTCACCGTTTGGCTTCCGCTCGATGAGGCCGCCACCTCGTGATGTCCCAGGAGACGGCCACGCGCCAGTCCCCTCCGCAACCGCTTCCGCCGCTCGACGGCGCTGGCCCCGCCGTGGAGAGGCACGTCAGACGATCCACCTACCTCACGCTGGGGGTCTATCTCCTGGTGGGGCTGCTCGTCGGCGTCAAATGGATGCAGATCATCCCCGCGCTAGCGGGCGCGGTCGTCCACCCGCTCTACATCTACCTGTATGCCGTCGTCGACCTGATCGCCGTCGGGCTCATTCTCTCCGCCTCGCACTTGTTTGGCCGTCGTCACACCTTGGGGCTGGTCGTATGGTTCACGGTTCTGCATGTGCCCCTGTGGCTCGCTCCGACCCCTGGGCTGATTCCCAACCTCTTTCGGACGGTCGTGCTGATCCTGGGGATGGTCGTCGGCGTCTGGCTGGGAGGCCGCCGCACCGAACGGGAGCTGCATCTGGGGGCCTTGGCGCTGCGGGACCCGCTGACGGGACTGTCCAACTCGCGCCAGTTCTACTCCGATGTCGAGCGTTTCTTGGCCGAGGCTGGTCGCTACGGCACGCGGGGGGCTCTGCTGTTCATCGATCTCGACAAGTTCAAGGCCATCAACGACGTCTACGGCCATCGCGCCGGGGATGAATACCTGCGGACCCTGGCGGATTGGCTGCGAAGCTGCGTGCGACGGGCCGACTGTGTGGGGCGCATCGGCGGGGACGAATTCGGCGTCCTTCTCAGCCACGTCGAGGCGCGTGAGGCCGCCGTAGTGGCCGAGCGCATCCGGGCGACCGTCGACCTTCGCGAAGGCCGCTATCAGGGGAGCCGATTACACTCGACCGCCAGCGTTGGCGTGGCCCGCGTTCCGCTCGATGGCACGACGCTGGATGAAATCCTCGGCGGGGCCGACGCGGCCATGTATCGAGCCAAGGCGCGTGGGGGGAACCGGGTCGAGTTCTTTTCGGGCTGAAGGTTCCACTCGCGGGGGCGGGGGGAGGGGAAGTACCCCTCCGCTTCCCTCCGCTCCGCTACCGTCTCTACCCTCCTCAGGGCACCCGAAGGGGTGTAGACCGCCACGCCCTTCGGCGCACCCGAAGGGGTGAGGGCGGGGTGCTTCGCGCGGCTTTCCCCTCCCCCTTACCCCTAACCCTCGCCATGCACCCCGGAGCTTGCGCCAGCGGCGGTTCGTAACTTCACCGGGACGCAGCCACAACCGCCCCTTTCAGGGGGAGGGGGTTGAGGGCCGCCCCAGGAAAGAACCTCCTCGATTGCGCGGCCACAGGCCATGCTGTAAGATGGAACCCTAAGGGGACGGCGGGCTCCTGCCCGCCGCCCTACGCGCAGAGTGCCGACCCGGACTCGATCCCCCTTTCTCCACCTGACGGTCGGCCTGCTCATCGCCGGTCTGCTTGCAGTTCCTATGTCCGGCGCGTCGGTATCCCTCGCTCAGGCGGCTCCCGCCCCTGCTGCGCGCAGTGTGCCTCCGCTGGTGCCGCTCCCCGCCGGCGTCCCGTCGGTGAGCCTCAGCGTGCCGGCGACGGTCTTCATTGGGCAGCCCTTCTCCTTTACGGTCACCTTCGACAACGCCTCGGCGACGGACACCGGCTACGGTCCGTTCATCGACCTTCTCTTTCCCGTCAACGGCGCCGACGGAGCGGCCGGCAGCGACACGCCCGATGGGATTGACTTCAACTCGGCCACTTACCTCGGGACTTCGCTGACCGCCGTCGAACTGACGTTCCCGGATGCCGGCGGCGGAACCGGCTGCGTCGATCATCCGTATGCCCGCGATACGAGCGGTGTCCCGATCCAGGTGTGCGGTACGGCCGGGGACAAGCTGGTCGTTCTGCTCCTTCCTTTCGGCTCGTTCACGCCGACCCAACCCGCGGTGGTCGTCAGCGTCAACGCCACGCTGAGCGGCCTGGCCGATGGCGGCACGCCCCTTACGCTGCGGGCGCGCGGCGGCTTCCGCTTCGGCTCCAACCCGCTCGACGATTGGTGCTGCGACCCGGTCATCCTGCTCCCGTCGAGCTCCGACGGCAGCGGCTGGCCGAACGCCGTGGTGACGCCGGCGCTCCTGACGATCGCCAAGACCTACAGCGGCGCGGAAGACGAGACCGCCACCGGCCCCAACTTCCCCCGCCAGTACACCATCACGGTGACCGTCGCCCCGGGCCAGACGATCACCGATCTCGATGTGACCGACGATCTGCCGAACAACCTGGCCTTCTTGAGCGTCGACTCGTTCTCTCCGGCCGGGAGCATCACCCAAACGCCGACCGTCGGTGCGGCCGCCAACCCGCCGAACAATCGCCTGGTAGTCAACTTCCCCAGCGTCACGGGCTCGGCCAGCGTGACGTTCTCCTTCTTTGTCCCCCTCGTGGACGCCAACGGAGTGCCGGTTGTGCCGGCAAGCTCTGGCGATGACAGCCTGTCCGCCAATCGCGCCGGCGCCGTCGGAGACTGGGATCCGCTGGATCCGCGCGACGCCGGCGGCACGGACAACGCCATCGCCGGAGGCGTCTGCCCATCGTGCGCCATCCTGCACACCCTCAACGACCGATCCATCGCCATCCAGAAGGGGCTGGCGATCGTGATCGACGGCGGTGCCTCGGGCGCCTCGCCAGGAGACACCCTCCAGTACACCCTCGCCTTCCAGATCTCGGACTTCTTCGCCTTCAACAACCTGGTCATCACCGACGTCTTCTCGGACGGCCAGTTGTGGGACGCCGGCTTTGCCCCGACCCTCAGCCTCACCGAGCATGGGACGGCGACGTCGGGAGCCATGCTCCCGGCCAACGTGGCGGTGGTTCGCGACAGCCCGGGAACCGGCGAGACCACCGTCACCTTCCGCGTATCCGACGAGCTGGTCGCCCGCGGCCTGGACGCGGCGGTGCTTGGCGGCTGCGTGCCGGCCGGCGGTACCGGCGGGCCGGCCCCGGATTGTTCCTTCAACGCCGGGGCCACCACCGGCACGCTGATCTTCCGAACTGTGATTCAGGATCAGTTCACCGACACCTTCCCTTCCGGCGACCCGAGCGTCGACCAGGGCGACGTCCTCAGCGATGATGTCACGATCGACGGCGACGTCTTGAGCGTGGCCGATCTGACGCCCACAGGCTCGACGGAAGGCGACGGGAGTGGCGCCGGGGCTTCGATCCCGCGCGGCGATCTGGACAAGTCGATCTACGCCGTGAACGGTGTCGTATGCGCCCCGCAGCCATGCAGCAGCGTCCTCGTCGATCCGGGCAACACGCTCACCTTCCGCCTGCGCTACAGCCTTCCGACAAGCGACTTCGAAGACCTGTCGCTGACCGACTACCTGCCGCTGCCGGTGCTGCATGCGAGCGAAGTGACGACGTTCGACCCGACAGTGGACGCCAGCGCGCCGCCGGCCGGGACGGCCAAATTCGGCCCGGCCGACACCTTCTATGCCTCGCGGCCTCCGTTTTCGAACATCAGCCCCTCCATCAGCACTTCGGCCGTCGGCAACAGCGTGACGTTCACGTACGGCAGTTACGACGACCCGACAATCCCGCCGCCCAGCACCGAAGTCGATATCCTGTTCACGGTGACGGTCTCCAACGATCCGTTCACCGATCAGCTGCTGCTCACCAACCTGTTGCGGGTCCACGAGGGATCGACCAACGCCGCCGACCGGGACGATGACGGGATCGTCCAATTCATCCTGCGCGAGCCGTTCCTCGTCGTCAAGAAGGGTGTCATCGCCACCGACGCGCCGGCGGCCGTCTTCTCTCCGGCGGCGACCGGGCCGGTGGCCTTCAGCTCGCCCGGCACGCCGGGCACGCGCTTTTCCGCGACGATCAACTCCTCCGGCCTGGCCTCGGCGCCGGTGGACTCCGACGTCGCCGGCGTCGATGCCGGCGATCTGGTTTCGTTCGCCATCATTATCGAGAATCAGGGCTCGAGCCCCGGCGGCGCCTTCGACATCGTCGTGAC
>DATIFK010000145.1:0-9950 GCA_035455265.1 Anaerolineales bacterium | reverse complement strand
GGCCGCATCACGGCCCTCGAAGATGACGCAAACCTTCAGCCCCTTCTCCTTGATCCAGTACTGCTGCTTGACCAGCTCTTCTTGCAGGCGCGCTAACTCGCGATTGTAGAACTTCCCTTTCAGCCTGCCGTCCTCGTCGTACTTGGAGGGGTCGGAGAACTTATCCTGCTTCTTGTCGGACTTCTTGCCGGACTTAGCGTCCGCTTTCTTCTTGCCCTTCTTCGCCATCGCCAGGCCCCTTTCCCGATCCGATGTGATCTGTGACCCAGCCTGCCTGAACGGTCCGGTCCAATAAGGAGCTCCCGTCTCTGGGTTGGATCACCCCTCACTCGTTCGCACCCGGAGGTAGGTTCGTGCAACGGTCAAGGACCGCATAGTGGACGGACTCGGTCGTGATTGCGATGGGCTCTCCACTCGGGCGCACCGGATCGAATGGATGGATTCATTCACGTCTTCGGCTGCGCGATGACCTTCGCCCATAGACGATTATCCGGTATTTCCAGGCCTCGGACAACTATCCAACAGATCCCGGGAGGACGCGTCACGGTCCCAACGCTGGGGTTTCTGTTAACTCTCGCGTATTATAGGTGGGAACGCTGGTCGTGGCGCGCGGGGGACGGCGCCTGGCGATGCTTGTGCTCGAGGACGCCCCATCCGGAAGGTCGCGCTGGGGCTCCCTGCCGAGCGCGACAGCGTTCAGGGGCCGCCCTGGCGAAGGACCCCGCCTACGGACCGGAGCAGGCCACGGGCCTGATGGCCCGCCAAGCGAGCGGCGCTGCCGGGCGAACCGGATCTCGCAAAGAAGGTCCCATTCATCGCCGCCGGCGCGACCAGGGCGGCGACCTCGACCCCAGCGGCACCTTGCTCTCCCTCGCTGCGCCTCCTGCGGAGCCCCCGGGCCACGCAGCATCATCTCCTCAGCCAGGCCACCGCTGGAACGCAAGCAAGGACCTCATCAGCCGAGACCCTTGCTCTTCATTCCGGCATTCCGAACGCGACCCGTGAGGAAGCGCCGCCTACGAACGAAGCGGGCCCGGTCTACCTCAGAGTCAACCGACCCCAGGTCGCTGGATCGTCCAGGGCGCGTTCGGGGGAAGTAGAGATCATCGTCTGCTGCGTGTTCTTGTCCGGATCGTCATTGTCGGACACGGAAAGGGCGAATCCTAGAACCAAGCCGCGCGCCGGGGTGACGCCGAAGGTTGACCACGGGATAGCCATCTCGACCCGGTAGCCACCGTCCATGGGAACGGCGCCGGCATCAACCTTGGTCAGGCTTCCCGCCTTCGATGCGGGGTACCACAGATAGGCCTCCACGTGCTTGCCGGCATCGGGGCTCCCTGGTGAGATGCCGATTTGGTAGTTGTGCCCTGTCAAGCCGGCACCCGCACGGTCGGCCTCCGGTTCGGTTGATAGCAGGACCTCGATGCTGTCGCCCTTGAAGAGATTGGCACCCGTCGCGTTCTGAACGTACTCGTCGTCGAAGACCTTGACCGCCAGGTACAGGTACTTCTCGTCCCAACCCACTCGGTAGGAGGCGCGCAGGTCATCTTCCCCACTCCAATGCGCCTTACCGGAGACCACGGACCGGATCGGGAACTGAGATGTGGTCCACTCGCTCCATGATCCGTCAATGTCTGGCTGGTCCCTGAGGAAGCTTGCCTCGACGCCGGGGCGCACCGTAACTGTCGGCGTGGGCGTCTGAGTGGGTGTAGCCGATGCCGTGGGCGTCGGCGTGGGGCTTGGAACCGCCGTCTCACTTGCGATCGGGGGTGAGATCGACGGCGGTATCGCGCTAGGAAGAACGAATCCTGGTGTAGGTGTGGGTATAGCGGTGGGGGCTGCCGGCAGCGCGCAAGCTATGGACGATGCCAAGATGATGGCTGGCGCAATGAGGGTGAGATTTCGGCGCGTGTTCATCGCTCCTCCTGGAGGTCATTCTATTCCCGTAAGACGCCCGCGAGCACTGCCAAGTTCCAAGATGGCTGGAGGCAGGATCTTACCTCCCCTGCGGGATCGAGCTGGCGCCTCCCGCCAAATCCCGCATCACCGGCCAACCAGGCGGGCCGATGCACTATACTTGCAGCCGATTCTCAGCGGCCGCCATGGACTTCGAACCGGGTCAAGCTCTCGGGCAATACCGTATCACTCAGAAGATTGGCGAGGGCGGTATGGGTGCGGTCTACAAGGCCGACCAGCCGTCGGTGCCGCGCGCCGTCGTCATCAAGGTCCTGTCGTCCTCCTTCGCTGAATACGCCGACGCCGGCGAACGCTTCCAGCGCGAACTCAAGATGATCACCCGGCTGGAGCACCCGCACATCCTGCCAGTCTACGACTACGGCGAGGTTGCCGGCCGCCCGTACATTGTCATGCGCTTCATGAACGGCGGCTCGCTCCAGGATCGACTCGAGGCCGGGATGATGAAACGGCCGGACGTCTTGCGCGTGCTGGACCAGGTGGCCGAGGCCCTCGACTTCGCCCACGACCAGGGCATCATCCATCGCGACCTGAAGCCGGCCAACATCTTGCTCGACGAGTCCGGCAACGCCTACCTCGCCGATTTCGGCCTGGCCAAGACGGTGGGAGGCACGCATGACCTCACCGCCGACGGAAGCGTCCTCGGCTCACCGACCTACATGTCCCCGGAGCAGGCGCGCGGCGTCAAGCTCGACCGGCGCAGCGACGTCTATGCCTTCGCCATTCTGATCTACCGCGCCCTGTCCGGCCGGCTGCCTTTCGAGGCCGACAGCGCCTGGGGCTACATCACCAAACATCTCAATGAGGAGCCCCTCTCCATCCGGACATTCGCGCCGGGGCTCCCTGCCGAGCTCGACACCGTTCTTGGCGCCGGGCTGGCGAAGGACCCCGCCTCCCGGCCGGAGCGGGCCACGGCCCTGATGGCCGCCGTGCGCGCGGCGCTGTCCGGCGAGACGGATGTCTCGACGAGGATCCCTTCCGCCGCTACCCGCACTCCCACGGGGTTCACCTCAGCCCCCAGCGGTACTCTGTTCTCTCCCGCGCCGCCCGCCTCCGTCCGTGCCGCGGTCGCGGCGCCGGCGCACCGGCCTTCATGGCGGCTTCCGGTGGTCCTGGGGATCGGCGGGCTGGGATTGCTCGCCGTGGGCGTCGTCGCCGCGGTCTTGCTCTACCTGGCCAGCACACGCATTGGCGCCCCCAGCCTATCGACCTACCCCGTCGGCGATCAGCCACGCGCTTTATTGTTCGATGGCCAGGCGATGTGGGTGGCCAACTACTTCGACAACACCCTGACCAGACTGGCGGCTTCCGGCTGCGCAGGATCGTCGCAGGACTGCGGCCTCGCCCTGGGCACCTACCCCGTCGACAGCCTTCCGTCCGCCATGGCCTTCGACGGCAATCGATTGTGGGTCGCCAACTCATTGCATCAGACTCTTTGGGTTCTCGACCCCGCCTCCGGCGCCACCGACGCCACCTACCAGCTGAGCCACGTCCCCACGGCTCTTCTTTGGGCCGACTCGTTCCTGTGGATCGCCAACGACATCGCCGGAACCGTGACGAAAGTATCCGGCGATGGGCAGATCCTGGCCGACGTTGGTGTCGGCGCCAACCTCGATGCCAGCGGAGGGCCGGTCGGATTGGCGCACGACGGGACATCCCTCTGGGTCATTCTCAAAGGCGACCAGAGCCTGGTTCGGATGGATCCTGCCGGGCCGACCGTCGAGGACCGCTTCCCCTTGGATGGTGAACCGACGGCCATCGTCTTCGATGGGACCTCGATCTGGGTAGCCATCAAGGATCCGGGCCGACTGATGCGCATCCGTGCTTCTGATCCGTCCAACGTCCAACGGCTCGACCTGGGCTCGGCGGCGGTCGCTCTGAGCTACGACGGCAGTGAAGTGTGGGTAGCGGCGCCGGAAGCCGGCAAGATCTATCGCGTCGATCCGGTCGCCTTCCGGGTGAAGGCTTCGGTGGAGGTCGCCGGGTTCCCCGTGGCGCTGCAGGCGGTGTCGTGCGGCGAGGGGTGCGTCGACATATGGACGGCCAACAACTCTGCCGACAGCGTCACCCGGATTGCGATCCGGTGAGCCCCGTCGCGGTGAGCGGCCCGCACGCTCGATCCCTCCCAGCTCTCCCATGACCGACACCCTGCCCCTCAACATCCCCGGCTATGTCATTCAGGGCCTGGCCGGGCGCGGCGGCATGGGTCTCGTCTATCGGGCCGAGCAGGTCGCCACGCACCGGCTCGTCGCCATCAAGCTTCTGACGACCGGAAGCATCGACGCCGCGCGGCTAGCCTCCTTCCGCCGCGAGGCGGCGACCCTGGCCCAGCTCGAGCACCCACACATCGTCCCGCTCTATGACTATGGCGAATACAACGGCGCCCCCTTTCTCGTCGTGCGCTTCCTGGACGGGGGTACGGTCGCCGAGCGGCTGAAGGCCGGACCGATTCCGCTCGATACCGCGGCTCGATGGATCAGCGACGTCGCGGATGCACTCGACGCTGCGCACCGGCGCGGCATCACCCACCGCGACGTCAAGCCGAGCAACCTGCTCCTGGATTCAGCCGGCCACGTCTACCTGGGCGACTTCGGCATCGCCGCCACGGCGGTCGATCTGGCCTCGGCCTCGCACAGCGGGAGCGCCGCGTACGTATCGCCCGAGCAGGCCCGCGGCGAGGCCCCGGACCTTCGTTCCGACGTCTATTCCCTCGGCGTGACGGCGTTCGAGACGCTCACCGGGAAGAAGCCATTCGAGGCCGAGACGGCGCTGGGGATGATGGTCCGCCACATGCATGACCCCGTCCCCTCGGCCCGCGCCATCGTTCCCAGCCTCCCTGCGGCTGTGGACGCGGAGATCGCCGCGGCGATGGCCAAAGACCCACAGGCGCGCCCGGCCTCGGCCGGCGCCTTTGCCCGCCATCTGCGCCAGGCGGCCTCAGCGGCTCCGGCCGCCGGGGCGGAGCCAACGGCGTTCGAAGCCGCGCCGGCCCGCCGACGACCGCTGGGTTGGGCTGTCGGCGCCATTCTCGTCGTCGGCGCCGTGTGTCTCGTCGGCGCGGGGATCCTTGGCGGCGGGCTGGCGGCCTGGTTCTCGGGGACTCCCGCCCCCGCGAGCCCAACAACGCGGCATGTGCCCACGGCGACCGACGCAGTTGCGGCCACTACAGGGGCCAAGACGATCCCCCTCACCGATGACTTCTCCAATCCGGCCAGCGGATTCGCCGCTCGCCAGGAGAGCGATGGTTCGATCGGCTATGTCGATGGCAGGCTGGAGCTGGTCGTTCCCGCCGGAGTCGAGCTGTACTCACCCTATCGCGGTCTTGATGAGCGCGACGTTGTAGTCTCCGTCCAAGGATCTGTCGCCTCCGGGCCGCCGTTGACCGAATTGGGGGTCATCTGCCGATGGCAGGGAGAGGCCGACTTCGTTGCCGGCGTCTTGCGAGGCGATGGGAAGGTCTCCTTGTGGCGCAAGGTCGGGGGCGAGGTCGAGCGCTGGGTCGACTGGACACCGGTCGAGGGCTGGGAGGCCGATCCACCAGCGACCCGCGCTCTGCAGCTAACCTGCCGGTCTGATGAGATTCGCTTCGCCGTGGACAGCCTCGAAGTCGCGACGGCCCAAGACCCAACCCCCGCTGCCGGCACGATCGCGCTCCTGGCTGGGTTGCTCGAGGAAGGTCAGGCGACCGTCGCGTTTGACGACATGGCCGTTGGCGCCCCGTAGGAGTCGTCAGTTGTCAGTTCTCAGGAAAGCCCCACGGGCTCAAGGCGCATTGACTGATGACTGATGACTGACGACTGACAGCTGGCCCTTAGGGCACCGTGTAGCCCGTCAGGTCGCCGCCGCCCGAGAAGCCTTCGCTGTTGTACGTGTAGCGTACGACCCCCACGCCTTCCGCGAACCAGAAGGTGAAGGCCGTCGACGACTCCGGCATGGTGATAGGCAGGTCGCCGCTGAAGGTGGAGACCGACGAGCTGTCGATGCGCAGCGCCTCGAAGGTCCCGGCGGGTACGCTGACGGTCTCCGTTCCCGCCACCGTAAACGTCTCATCCGTCGTCGAGCGGAGGTCGAAGGTGGCGCCCCCGGCGGAGGTCGTCACATGGGTCGTGTAGCTCATCGACCACGAAGCGCCGGGGGTCAACCCGTCGGCAGCCGGGAGCCACGTCCCCGAGGTGTCGGTGGTCTCCAGGGTGACGAAACCCCCGAGGTCCGACGAGCCGAGGCTGAAGTCGTACGAGCTGATTCCACCCGAGGCGCAGGTCCAATGGGTGTCGAAGGTCAAGCCGGAGGCGGAGATCGTCATCGTCGCGTCCGACCCGGCGGCCGATCCCACGCTCCACGACATGTCCCCGTCTGTGGTGGAGTAAGTCCAGCTGGACCCGGACCGCAAGGGGAAGTACGGGTGATCGCAGGCGGAAGCGGAGGTGCGCGTTGTCGGGGCCGGCGCCGGCCCGCGCAAGGCTTCGTCCGCAATGCGGTTGACGTCGGTTTGGACGAGGGTCAGTTGCTGACGCAGCGCCTCGGGGTCGGGCGCGTCCATGTACGTCGCGCCCGGCACGAGATCGACCAGTGCCCGAACAGCTGCCACTTCATCCGCAGGGACCTCGAAGCCGATCACAAAGAGCTTCAGTTCGATCCCGGCGCGGTCGGCTTCCTGCTGGATCAAGGCGCCGGACTCGGGATTGCAGCTGTCGGATCCACCGGTGACGACAATGATCGAGTGCGGCCCCGTGATCGAGGCCATGTCCTTGATGGCGGAAATCATCGCCTCGGCCACCGGCGAATCCGATTGGGGCGCGGCGGCGACCTCGCCCAGGCTTCCCTCGATCGCATCCTGGTTGCCCAGGCCGAAGGGCACCAGCAAGTCGGTGTCCTGGCATCCCTGAGGCAGGGCGCCGGTGCCGAAGACCCGCAGGCCGGCGGTCAGACGCGGGTCGGCGGTGCGCACGATATCCGCCAGGACCCCGCGCGCCACCGTCAGCCGGGTATCACCGCTGGTCGAGGCTGTGTCCATGCGTGGTGAGGCATCCAGGATGTACTCGATGGTCGGCTCGACCGAGCCCGATCGCTGGCCACGGATGTAGCTGTAGGCGGCCACAGCGGCGGCCGCGGCGCAGACGCAAACGAGGACGACGGCACAGCCGAGAGCAACGTAGATCGGCCATCGGCGCTGGGGAGCAGGTGTGGGAGCCATCAAGTCTCTCCGGAAAGCCCAAGTCTATCGCGCCAGGGCGTCGACGGCAAGAAGGACTAGCGACGGACGATCGTCGCGGGCGGTCGAGCCGAATCGGGGTTGCCCGCTTCGCCCTGTCTTCTCGCCATGCCCCAGCAGCCGATGCCAGGTGGTTCGATGCGGATGACTGTGATACCCTCCCGAGGGTTGACGGTGAGCCTATGCCGCCACGCGTCCGACGTGCGAAGGCGGGGGTCCATCCATTGCCCCTTCTCCGTCACTCGTTGTCGGTCGCTCGACGTCCGCGGCGCGCCTGGGCGGGCGGCTTTGAACTCAGCCAGAAGTCCGGATGACGGACTCCTTCTCAACCGGATGGATATGCTAGAATTCGTGGTCCTTCCATAGCGCCTGGTATGGCCCTCAGGGCCAGCGGTTCGCCAATGTCAAAATCACGCTTCATTGTCCTCGCGGTGCTCGTCTGGCTGGCGAGCCTTGGGTTGTCCCCCGCGGCACAAGCCCAGACTGCCGGCCCGACCGTCCACGTTCACGCCGTGGAGCCGCCGCAATCCGTCACGCCGGAGACCGGCGGCCTGCCGGGCCTTTTCTTGCGGGCCACATTCTCCCTTCTCGACACCGACGGCACGATTATGAAGTCGGAGATCGAGAACGCGACCTTGCGACTGGGCGGGGACTCGTACACGGCCAAGTTCAGCAAGCTGGAAACGCCGTGGTCGGTCGTGGTGCTGCTCGATACGAGCGGAACGATGAGCGTCGGGCGCGCCTTCACCGATTTCCGTACGGTTCGCGACGGCCTGACACGGGCTCTGGGAAAGGCGCCGGAGTACGCCAGCGTGGCGCTGATCCCCTTCTCCGATCGCGCCCCCACGCTGGTCGAGTTCACGCCCGACCGGGATAAGCTCGGCAACGCGCTCAAGAACGTACGGCCGGAGTACGGCAAGCAGGCCTGCCTGAACGACGGTCTGTACGAGGCGATCGCCAAGCTGAGCAGCGCCCCGGGGCGGCGAGCGGTGTTCGCCATCACGGCCAGCGCGGATAGCTGCGCCACGCGCTCCGCGCAGATGATCGTCGACTTCGCCAATCAGAACCACGTGGAACTGTATGCCGTCGGGGTCGACGGTTATACGATCACGTCCCAGGAACTGGCTGCCTTCACCCAACCTACCGGCGGCCTCTCCGAGACCAGAAGCGCGGCCGAGTTAAGCTTTGGGTTGGACAACATGATCGGGGTTCTGGCGAACCAATGGCAGGCCGTCTGGGTGGTGTATCCCTCCGAGGGACCGCAGACAGCCGAAGTGAATGTCAAGCTTCCCGACGCGACCGTTCTCGCCGGTTCCCTCTCGTTCGTCTCCGACCGCAACTACGCCCGCCCGCCCACCGTCGCCGTGGCCGGCACGGCCCAATCGACGCTGGGCGGCGTCCGCTTCAACCTCGACATCATCAACCCGGAGCGCATCGCCGCCCTCGAGGTCAACTTGGTCAGCAAGCTCACCGGGCGCTCGGTGTATGAGGACCGTTTGACGGAGTTGAGCGACTCGATTCTTCTCCCGTCGGACAACCTGGTACAAGACGGTGAGTATTCGCTCACCCTCACAGTCCTGGACGACCAGGGCCAGGTGCTGAGTCAGACCCAGCCGCTCGATTTCCGCTACGAACCTCAGGCGCCGGCCCTGACGGCGACGGTGCAGGAGTGGCCCACGCCCGATGCGCCGTTCTTCGTCATCTCGATAGCCGTCCAGAACCTGGAGGGGATCGACCACTATCGCCTGTGGCTCGAGCGGGACCAGGGCAGTGCCCCCCTGCGAGGCACAGAAGTGACCATCGACCCCGGTGACCAGCCTCGGGTGCCGGTGAGCGGCGTGGCTTCCGGCGCATACGTGGTGCGCGTTCAGGCTTTGGATGCGAGCGATCGGGTTCTGGTGGAGTCCACGGGACTCAAGGTGGCCTATCAGGCGCCCGGGCTCATGTCGCGGCTGGTCGCCATGGTGCAGGGGTCGACGATCGCCGTGCTGGGTGTGTGCGGCCTGGGTGTTCTGGGCGCCGTCGGATTGGGAGCTTTGGTCTGGTTCGTCGTCCCCAGGGGCAAGGGCGCGAGGAACGTGGAGCTGGTACTTCCGGAGAAGGCGCGCCGCGTGCCGCGGGCGGCGGAACCTGCACCACGCCCGAAGGAACCCGTCGCGCCACCCAGATCCGCGCCCGCCCCGGCGGCGCCTCCGGCTCGGGCCGAGAGCGTTCGTCCCGCGCCACCGAAGGCACAACCCATGCCCCCGCAACAGGCTCCGGTGGCGCCAGCTCCGCCCCGGGCCGAGCCCGCCCGCCCCGCACCTCCACAGCAGGCTCCCATACCTGCACAAGCGGCCCCGGTGCCTCTGGCTGCACCGCGGGTCGAGCCCGCTCGCCCCGCACCTCCACAGCAGGCTCCCATACCTGCTCAACCGGCCCCGGCGCCTCCGGCTCCGCCACGAGTTGAGCCTGCCCATGCTGCAGTGCCACGACCGGCCGCTCCCCCCGCACCTCCCGCCTCGGTCGGTCCGGCGGCCGTCCCGAAATCTGTCGAGGTCCTGGCCGTGGTCAGCATGGCGGACCCCAGAATCGTTCCGTTTGAGGCTGAGATCCGCAAGGTCCCCTTCCGCATCGGTCGCAGTTCGGACAACGACGGCGTCCTCCCGGTGGAGCCGACCTCCGGCATCTCAGGTCATCACTGCTTCATCACGTTCGCCGAAGGCCGGTGGTACGTCCAGGATGACACGAGCAAGTTCGGCACCAAGGTGAACGGTCAACCGAT
>DATIFK010000144.1:0-5573 GCA_035455265.1 Anaerolineales bacterium | reverse complement strand
GATCGAGCTTGTGGCTGCCCTTCTCGTCGCCGGCGGCGCGGCGTTCATGCTGGCCGCCATCGCCACGGAGCGAAGGACCGCCCCGGCCATCCCGTCGGACCTCCGGCGGCCCTGGCGCGTGATCACCGGCCTGATGGTCTTCTTCCTGGTCGGTTACGTGCTGTTCGCGGCGATCCTCCTGCTCCGTGTACCTATCCCGGAAACCCTGGTCGCCGGCGCGGTCTTCCTGGGCGGGGCGGTCTTCGTCTACCTCGTCGTCCATCTGACGCGCCGGACGGTCCAACGCGCACGCAGCGCCGAGGACGAGCTTCGAGCCCTGAACGAAACGCTCGAGCAGCAGGTCGCCGAGCGTTCGCACGCCATTGAACGGCGCGCCCTCCAGCTCCAGACCACGGCCGAGATCGCCCGGATCGCGGTCCAAACCCCCGATCCGCAGGCCCTGATGTCGCAGTCCGTCGAACTCATCCGGGAGCGGTTCAGCTTCTACCACGCCTCCATTTTCACCATCGATGAAACCGGCAGCTGGGCCGAGCTGGCCGCGAGCACCGGCGAGGCCGGCCGCCGCATGCTTTCGCGCAATCACCGCCTGGCCGTCGGCTCCGCCAGCATGGTCGGCTGGGTCACCGGCAACCGTCTGCCGCGCATCAGCAACGATGTCTCGCGGGATCCGTTCCACTTCAAGAACCCGCAGCTTCCGGACACCCGGGCCGAGCTGACGCTGCCGATGATCGTCGGCGGCCGCCTGATCGGTGTGCTCGACGTGCAGAGCACCGGGATGAATGCGTTCGCCGAGGAGGACGTGCGGGCCCTCGAGGCGATCACCGGCGAGCTGGCCATCGCCATCGATAGCACCCGCCTGGTTCGCGAGACGGCCGAGGAGCTGAAGCGCGCCGAAGGTCTGGTGCGCGGCCACGCCCGCGAATCGTGGGCCCGCTTCGCCCGCGCCGGCGTCCCCACGCTGTTGCGCGTCGGGGGCGACGGCATCGCCGTTCCTTCGGCCATGAGCGAAGAGGCGGCCCGCGTGGGCCAGACCTCGATGAGCGAGGACGGCCGCGAGGTGGCCGTGCCGGTCCTGGTGCGCGGCGAGGTGGTCGCTACGATCACCGCTCGCCGCGGCCCCGGCGATCCGGTTTGGGCCAAGGACGACGTGGCCGTGCTCGAGTCGGTTTCGGGCCAGCTCGGCCTGTCGCTGGAGAACGCCCGCCAGTACACCGAAGAGCAGCGCCGCGTGTCCGAGCTGGAGGTCGTCAATCGCATCAGCCAGGGCGTCTCGCAGCTGCTCCGGCTGGACTCCCTGTTCCGTGTTGTCTACGCGCAAATCGGCCAGGTGTTGCCCGGGGTCGATGTCAGCATCGGCCTCTACGATCCGGCGGCCGACTCCATCGAGTATCCCTTCGTGGCCGAGGCCGGCGAGTTCAACCAGCTGCCACCCGCGCTCCTCGGGGTGGATCTGGCCGCCCAGGTGTTGCGCACCCGCCAGGCGCTGCTTCTCACCGACGACCTGCTCCAACAGGCGACCATACTGGGGATCGGCCTTCCCACCCCGGCGCCGGCGTCGTGGCTGGGCGTGCCGCTCCTCGTGGGTGACACCGCCCTCGGCCTCCTGATCGTCCAGGACCGGACGCAGGCGGGCCGCTTCACCGAGGACGACCTGGCTCTGCTGACGACCGTCGCGGCGCAGGTCGCCACGGCCATCCAGAACGACCGGCTGCTCGGTCAGACGCAACGCGCCGCGCGCCGTGAGCGACTCATCCGGGAGATCACCAGCAAGGTGCGGCGCTCGCCGGACATCCGCACGATCCTGGACACGACGGCGCGCGAGCTCGGGCGCGCCTTCAATGCTTCGCGCACCTCGGTTCGGCTGGGCACAACCACCCCGGGAGGGGCGCCCGAGGATGTCCCGCCCACCGAGGAGGGAGGCGCATGACGACCGCCGCCGATACGGCCGGCGTGCGCCGCGGCCCCAGCCTCAGCCGGCAGTTCACGCTGACGCTGCTCCCGCTGGTCGTGCTGCCGCTGCTGATCATGGGCGGCGCCGCCTACCTGCGCTCGCGCGACATCCTGCGGGCCCGCATCAACGCGCAGCTTTCGTCGGCCGCCGAGCAGGAGCTCCAGACCCTGACCGACTGGGCCTCCGTTCGCGAAGAACGCGTTCAAATAGGCAGCCAGCGCTCGTCCTTGCGCAGTGTCGCCGCTGCTCTTCAGCTCAACCCGGCCTCGGACCAGGCCAAGGAAGCCGTGCGCGCCGAGTTGACCAACCTGATGAGCAGCGAAGGAACCCAGGTCTTCAGCGTCATGATGCTGGTGCGGCGGGAAGACGCGTGGATCCTGGCCTCCACCGTTCCCGAGATGGAAGACCGGCAGTTCAGCGCCCTGTTCCGCGGCGAGATCGCCTACGACAAGCTGTCGACGCGGCCGCTGTACGACGATCCGCTGCTGGCGCCGGGCAACCTGGCGATCGTGACCGCCGCGCCGATGCAGGTCGTGCTGCCGGACAGCATCGACACCGTCCTCATCGGGATCAACCGCGACGTCCGCCTCGGCTCGCTGATGCAGTCGATGCAGACCTTCTGGGAGCAGCGCGGCATCTACCGCGTCGAGGAAGGCAACACCTTCGTCGCCATGGCCCCGGACGTCATCTTCTTCCTCGAGCGCTACGCCGTCGCCCCCTCGGCGCAGCCGGGTGTCATCCACCCGGTCTTCGATCTGGCCAAGACTTCGCCCTCGGGCGTCCTCAACTACCAGAGCTTCAACAACCAGGCGGTTGTGGGAGCCTATCAGTGGTCGCCCGATTGGAATATGGGCGTCGTGCTCGAGCTGCCGCAATCGGTGGTCTTCGCCGACCTGAACAGCCTGGCGCCGTTCAGCATCGCCTTGGTCGCCGCGGCCGTCCTGCTGGCCGGCCTGGTCGTCCCGTGGGCCACCCGGCGCTCGCTCTCGCCCCTGCGCAGCCTGACCGACTTCACCGAGAAGTTTGCCGCCGGCGAGCTGGAAACGCGCGTGGCGATCCAGCGGCGGGATGAGATCGGCCGCCTGGGCGACGCCTTCAACAAGATGGCCGAGGACCTCTCGGGGATGTACCGTTCCCTGGAGGAACGCGTCGATCTGCGCACGCGGCAAATCCGGACGGCGGCCGAGGTGGCTCGTGATGCCGCCGTCATCCGCAGTGTCGATGACCTGCTCGGCACAACGGTCAACCTGATCTCCGCCCGCTTCGGCCACTACCACGCCGGCATCTTCCTGATCGACGAAGCCGGCGAGAACGCCGTGCTGCGGGCGGCCTCCTCTCCCGGCGGCAAGACGATGCTGGAGCGCGGCCACAAGTTGGCCGTCGGAAAGGTCGGCATCGTCGGCTATGTGACCGGGACCGGCAAGCCGCGCATCGCCCTCGACGTCGGCGCCGATGCGGTTCACTTCGCCAACCCCGATCTGCCCAAGACACGCTCCGAGATCGCCTTGCCGCTGCGCGTCGGCGACCGCATCATCGGCGCCCTGGACGTCCAGAGCACCGAGGCCAACGCCTTCGACGAGAACGACGCCGTCGTGCTGCAGACCATGGCCGACCAGGTGGCCATCGCCTTGGAGAATGCCCGCCTGCTGCAGTACTACACGCGCCAGTCGTCGACGCGCCGTTCGGTCATCGACCTCTACAGCCAACTGGCCGAGCGCGAGAGCTACGACGCCATCCTGCGCGGGGTCACCGACGAAGTGTGCAAGTCGTTCGGCTATGCCTACGCCGCGCTGGCCCTGGCCGAAGGCGGAGACATCGTGGTGCGCGCGCTCACCGATCCATCGGGCCAGAGCCGCCTGTCCATGGGGCAGAACGTCGGGATGAGCGCCGAAGCCATCGGGAAAGCGACGCACCAGACCACTCCCGTCGTCGACCGTCAGACCGACACGGAGCCGGCCAACCTCTCGCTGGGCGTGGCCCTGCTCAGCCACGGCCGCATCATCGGTTCCCTGGCCGTCGGCCGGGTCGACCTCGGCGAGCCGACCGACCAGGACGTCGATATTCTGCAACAACTCGCCGGACCGCTGGCGGCCACGATCGAGAATGCCCGCCTGGCCGAGGAGACGCAGCAGAGCCTGCAGCAGCTGGACAGCCTGTATCGCCAGCAGACCGGTCAGGCCTGGGAACAGCTCTTGCGCTCGCGCACCTCCGGCGCCTCCGAAGGAACCTTCGAGACGGGCACGGCCGGAGGCGACGCCTCCCTGTCGCTGCGCACACCGATCGAGCTGCGCGGCGAGACGATCGGCGCTCTGGACGTGCTCGCCTCGCAGGACGGCGCCCTCAACACCGAGGACGAGGCGGTCCTCCAGGCGGTCGCCGATGAGTTGGCCGGAGCGCTCGAGCAAGCCCGTCTAATGGAGGAGATCCGCCGGCGCGCCGTGCACCTCCAGGCCGCCGCCGAGGTCGCCCGCGAGACCACCGGTCAACTCGACCTGCCCACCCTGCTGAGCCGCGCCGTCCATCTGGTCCACGAGCGGTTCGGCTACGACCACATCGCCCTGTTCATCGCCGACGAAACCGGCCGCGCCGCCGTTCTGCGCGAAGCCGCCGGCATCGCCGCCGACGACCTGAAGCAGGCCGGCTTCCGTGTCGAAGCCGGAGCAACCTCCATCGTCGCCCAGGTGCTGCGCGAAGGTCGATCGTACCTGGCCAGCGACGTGATGCACGACCCGACCTACCTGGCCCACCCGCTGCTGCTCGAGACTCGTTCCGAGCTGGCTGTGCCGCTGCGGATCGGCGATCAGGTCATCGGCGTGCTCGACTGCCAGGTCAACCGGCCGTTTGCCTTCACCCAGGACGACGTGACCGTGCTCGAGATTCTGGCCGACCAGGTGACCGTCGGCATCCAGAACGCGCGCCTGTTCCATGCGACCCTGCAGCGCGCCCGCCGCGAGCAGGCGGTCGTCGATGTCACCTCCCGCATCCGCGCCTCCCAGAGCATCGACGAGATTCTGCGGACGGCGGTGCGTGAGATGCGCCGGGCTCTGGGCGCGCAGCGCGCCCTGATTTGGCTCAACCCTATCCCCAGCGGAGCCGGGTCGCCGACGGCGATTGCGGAGGAGACCCCCTCGACGACGCTCGATCCTTCGCCCGCCGAAGGTGCCGATGGTGGGAACGGCGACCACAGCAGCGGCGGCACGCCGGAAAGATCTGCGTGATGGGCCGAGTGCTGTCCTTCGCCAACGAGAAAGGCGGCGTGGGCAAGACCACGTCGGCGTTGTCGTTGGGCGCGGCCGTGGCCGAGGGCGTCGAGCGCACGCTGCTCGTCGACCTCGATCCCCAGTCCAACCTGACTCTGGCCCTCGGTTTCGAGCCCTCGTCCCTGACTTCGACCGTCGCCGACGTGCTGCTCGGCAACCGCACGCTCGCCGACGTCATCCAACCGACGGATGTCCCGAACCTCGACCTCGCCCCGGCATCGGACAGTCTGTTGAGTGTCGAGCGCTTCCTGCCCGTGCGGCAGAACTACGAACTCATCCTGCGCCAGGCGCTCGAGGCCAACGGCGACTATGCCGTGACGATCCTCGACTGCCCGCCCGCATTGGGCGTCACGACGCGCTGC
>DATIFK010000143.1:0-2005 GCA_035455265.1 Anaerolineales bacterium | reverse complement strand
CCGCGCGGCGTAGATGGGAGACCCATACGGCACGGCGATGTCCACGCCGTCATGGTGCCGCCAGCGGCGCCAGCCGAACCGCGACGTCAGCTGCCCGCGGGCGGGCCAGAGAAAGCCGCGGGCGATCCGCACAGCGCCGGTCGAGGCCTTCGTGAACGCCTCGCTCGCGCGCTGGCCGCCGGCCTGCACCGTAGAGACCCGGCTCGGGCGCGACGCGGCAGTCCGGCCGGGGATGACGAGCCGCGTGCCCGCCCGCACGCGGTCGGCGTTGCTCAACCCATTCGCGGCCACGATGGCGTCCACCGAGGTGCCGTGGGCCCTGGCCAGCGACCACAGGGTCTGTCCATCACTCAGCCGGACTGTGAGCGCGCTGGCCGCCGGACGGCTCGATGGCCGCGCAGCCGTGCGCACGGTCGCCGGTTTCGCGGCGGCGGGCTTCGCCGATGCGGCGACCAACCTGGCGGCGTTTGCCGCCACCTTCGCCCTGGCGTCGGGGTCGTCGGCGACAGGCACCGTCAGGCGCTGACCGGGCTTGACCATGTTGACGTCCGTCAGGTTGTTGGCCGCGGCGATCGTCTCGACGGTGATCCCCCACGCGACGGCGATGTCCCACAGCGACTGGCCGTGGCGTACGGTGATGGTACGGGAGGCCGAGGCGGGAGGGAGCCAGAACTTCGCCCGCGCAGCCTCGGTAGACATCCTCGCCGCCGACGTGGCCAGCGCATCCGGTGAGGCAGCAGCGACCACGGAAGAGATGGCCTCATCCGCCTGCTGGTCGGCAAGAGCCGCCTCGAGAAATGCCTGCGTGAGTGCCCCGGAATCCTGGGGAAGAGCCTCTTGTGCCTGAACTGCAACTAGACTACAGGTGAATACGACAAGCGTAAGGAGACCGAATCGCCTCGCCGATCGTAACATGCCCCCACCTGTCCCGGTGAGATGACCCGAAGTCGCTTACAGGCAGGAAGCGCCGGTACACCCCGAGGACCGGACTTCCTGCGGCCATGCCCCTGTCCAGGGAAACTTCCAAAGAACCTACACGGCCTTTGAACCGTTCGGGCTCAGGTTACTGAATCCCTTCCCTGGATCTCAGCCCGGCAGACCCCGCCCCAAGATGTCCAGGGGGCGGCCCAGCCCCCTCCCGCGCGTTCGGGCGCGTTCGGGCGGGCCTGGGCGCCACAAGGGGCTAGTCGGCGTCCTCTTCGGAGCTCTTGACGATGGACCGCAGGAAGGCCTGGTTGTTCGCCGTCCGGCGCAGCCGGTCGAGGATCAGCTCGGTCATTGCGACGGTATCCAGCTGCTCGAGGCTCTTGCGCAGCACCCAGACCTTACGCAGCTCTTCCTCGGTGAGCAGCAGCTCTTCCCGGCGCGTACTGCTCATCTTGATGTCGATGGCCGGGAAGGTGCGGCGCTCTTGGAGCTTGCGGCTGAGGTGCATCTCCATGTTGCCGGTGCCCTTGAACTCTTCGTAGATCACATCGTCCATCCGGCTGCCTGTGTCGATGAGGGCCGTGGCGACGATGGTCAGGCTGCCGCCCTCCTCGATCTTCCGTGCCGCTCCGAAGAACCGCTTCGGGCGGTGCAGCGAGGCGGGATCCAGGCCGCCCGTGAGGGTCCGGCCGGACGGCGGGATGACCAGGTTGTTGGCCCGGGAGAACCGGGTCAGACTGTCCAGGAGAACCACGACGTCGCGGCCCCCCTCCGTAATCCGCTTCGCCCGCTCCAGCACCAGGTCGGCCACCTGGATGTGCTCTTCCGGCGGGCGGTCGAAGGTCGAGGCGATCACCTCCGCCTCCACGGATCGGCGCATGTCGGTGACCTCCTCCGGACGCTCGTCCAGCAGGAGGACCATGAGGTAGATCTCCGGGTAATTGTTGACGACGGCCTGGCCGATCTTCTTGAGGATCGTCGTCTTGCCGGCCTTCGGCGGTGAGACGATCATCGCCCGCTGGCCCTTCCCGATGGGGGCGAAGAGGTCCACGATCCGCGACGTGAGGTCGCTGTCCGA
>DATIFK010000142.1:0-5776 GCA_035455265.1 Anaerolineales bacterium | reverse complement strand
CCTTCGACCGGACCTTCTGAACGGCGAGTTCTACGGCTTCGCTGATCGTGGGCATTCGCTGAAGGGCCATCTCATCCTCCGGTCCGTCCTGCCAGCATCGTAGCATGCGCCCGGCGCCAACTGCGCCTACAGGCGCCTTACAGACGGGGCGAGCGAAGTAAGGCGGGCGTAAGGTCCATCGGGAACCAACAGGGATACGATGGAAGTGCAGACCGTTCGAGGCGTGTGGTTCGGGGACAACAAAACCTATAGGAGACTCGGGTGTCTCGATGCCGGGCCCATCGTGGCAACCGGCCGGCGCCCCGAAAAGATCCTCCACCGCCCCCTGAACCCTCCCGCGAAGCGGTTTGCCTCCTCCTCCTGATGAGCCCCCGCCCTGAGCGGGGGCTCATGATTCCGAGCAAGCAGGGCGGAGGTGCTATCGCGAATCGTCCACGAGTAGGCGGAGGGCACGCGCTTCGACACCCCTTCGCGGCGCCACGGGGCGCTCCGCGGTCTCAGCGCGAAATTCGGCGCTCGCCCGACGATCGTTGGGGCGCGAACATTCTTTCAAGTCCCCGGCAGGGCCATGGATCTCTGGATCCGCCGGAACATCGTTTTCTGGCTTGCGCGACGTTGCGCTGGCAAGCCGCTATGGTACACTCCCCGACACGGTCGGCAGCAGGCCGGGAGGGCCCATGGCGGCACAGGCCAAGCGCGTCGTGTGCATCGAAGACGAGCCGGAAATGATCGACCTGGTCCGGCTCATCCTGGGCCGCAAGGGCTTTCAGGTGATCGGTGCCAACGGGGGCGTGGAAGGGCTCGAGACCGTTCGCCGTGAGAAGCCGGACCTGGTGCTGCTCGACCTCATGATGCCCGACATGGACGGGTGGGAGGTCTACCAGCAGATGAAGGCGGACCCCGGGCTGCGCGATATTCCGGTGGTGGTCGTGACGGCCAAGGCGCAGTCGATCGACAAGGTCCTGGGACTTCACATCGCCAAGGTGGACGACTACATCACCAAGCCGTTCGGTCCGCAAGAGTTGCTGGAAAGCGTCGCCAAGATTCTTGGCGAGGCCGCCGGCTGAGGCGGGCCGAAGACGCGGAGCTGGCGGGGCGGCACTTGTCGCCCCGTTTTCATGCGGCGAACAGATGACTCGGTGGACCGTGATCGTCAATCCGTCGCGCGGTGGCCGGTTGGTGCGGGCCCGCTGGTGCGATTCGTTCGTTTGCCGACTGCGTGGCCTGAGTCTCACGCGGCGCCTGCCGGAGGGCGAGGGCCTGCTCCTGGTGGAGCCGCGCCCGAGCCGGATGGGCGCCGCCATCCACATGGTGGGCATGTTCTACGCCTTGGGCGTTGTCTGGATCGCCGACGACGGCCGTGTCGTCGATACGTGCCTGGCGCGGCCGTGGCGCATCTACTGGCCCTCGGCGCCGGCGCGCTTCACCCTGGAAGCCGAGCCGGCGATTCTGGAGCGGATCCGTTCCGGCGATCGGCTGGAGTTCGTCGATGAACGCGCGGCGTAGCCTCGTTGGCTTGATCCTGTGTCTGGCGGTGGCGGCGCGGCCGCCCGTGGCCGCCGCTCAGCAGGGAGACGTCGGCCCCGTCTACATTGTCCAGGACGGCGACACCTTGACGGCGATCGCGCTTCGCTTCGGGACAACCGTCGACGCGCTGGCGCAGACCAACGGCATCTCCGATCCGGGATCGATCCAGCCGGGGATGCGCCTTGTCCTTCCCGGATATGAGGGCGTCAGCGGCGTCCTTACGTTCCACGTCGTCGAATTCGGCGAATCCATCGGCTCGCTAGCCGCGAGCTACCGGATGTCTCCGGCGGACCTGGCGCGATTGAATCGCTGGGCGAACCCGGCTGCCGTGTATGTCGGCGAGCCGGCGGTCGTGCCAGAGCCCGAGACGGGCGGACCGGTCCCTGGCCGGACGGCCTTCCTCTCGGATGGAGAGGGCTTGCTCGAAGCCGCCGTCCGTCTGAACACCAGTCCGTGGCTTCTGACGGAAGCGGCCGGCTCGATTTGGGAGACGCCCGGGCTGCCCATCTACGTCCCCGGCGGCGAATCTCGCCTGAGCGACCTGCCGAATGGACTGGAGGGTGTCGAGCTCGATCCGGCCCCCGTCGTCCAGGGGTACACGACCGTCGTGCATGCCACGACGAGTGCGGGGGCAGACCTGGAAGGAAGTCTGGCGAGCCACAGCCTCAACCTGATGCCGGCAGACTCGGAAGGGGAGTGGGTGGCGCTCCAGGGGATCTATGTTCTCCAACCGCCGGGGGTCGTCGATCTCGAGATGACCGTCACGGTGGATGGTGTCGCCCGATCGTATCGGCAACCGGTGCAGGTCGTGGAGGGCGGCTTCGGGCGCGAAACCATCCAGGGCGTTCCGGCCGAGACGCTCGATCCGGCCAACACGGCTCCCGAAGACCAGGAGATCGCGCAGATCGTCTCCGCGGCGACGTCCGAACGCATGTGGTCGAGCCTGTTCGAGTTCCCCACGAGCTACCATGAGACCTTCCCGTCGCGCTTCGGGACGAGGCGTTCCTACAACGGCTCGGCCTACATCTACTACCACACGGGCCTCGACCTGTATGGAAATCCGGAGACGCCGATTCTTGCACCGGCGCCGGGACGAGTCGTGTTTGCCGGGGCGCTGACGGTGCGCGGCAATGCCACCTACATCGACCACGGGTGGGGGGTCTACACCGGGTACCTACACCAGTCCGAGATTCTGGTGAAACCCGGTGACCTGGTCGAGACAGGGCAGACGATCGGGATGGTCGGCGCCACCGGCCGCGTCACTGGCGCGCATCTACATTGGGAGATCTGGGTGGGGGGAGTGCCCGTCCAGCCGCTGGAGTGGACCGAACGGTTGATGCCCTAGGAGGCCGCGTCTTCGTCGTCCGCGTGCGCACCGGAGTAGTAGTCGGCGAGCGCGGCGCGAGCGGTCGCTTCCTCGGCCGCCGGCACCCACAGTTCGACCGCCCCCAGTGGACCGACCGAGAGTCCATAGGTGGCCCCGGCGGATTCCTGCGACAGTCGGACGCTCACGCCGAGCGACTCGAGCATGCCGCGCAGGATCTCGGCCTCGAGGCGCCCCGCAGTCTCGCCGACTTGCACCCACTCGGATGACATCCGTGAGCCTGCAGGCCGCTATAGTATAATCTCCGGCCGCGTCCTTGAGCATGCCCTCGCCCTCCATTTCCCCTCGCGAGACATACTGGTCCAGCTTCGCCGTGCAGGATGAGGATCTCGACTTCCTCTCCAATTTGCTGATCGAGCGCGAAGCGCCTCTGACGACGGCCGAGCTCGCCGCCGCGCTGGTCGAACGTCGCTTGGAGCGTCTGGCATCCGCGGCGCGCCGCGACGAAGTCGAGTCCATTGCCGTCTATCGCCCGGCCGATTCCTACGCCGAGGGGGCGCGACTGCGATTCCCGGCTCTGGGGGACACCGTCGGCACGGTCGTAGGCCTGCGTCCCGGATCGAATCCCGATCTGGGACCATTCCAGGTGGTGAAGGTCAAGTTCAGCAACGGCGGCGGGACGCGCGAATTCGCCTCAGCCTTGGAGTCGCATGCCCTGAACGCGCCCGCCGCGGCAGCCGTGGCCGAGGAGGCGCAGGAGACCTCCGCCAGCGTCTTGAAACGTCACGGCCACGTGATCGAAGAGGAACTCACGCGCAGGCTGAACCAGGCGCCGGATATCGTTCGCATCGCCGGCCGCTGGTTCCCCAAGGCGTTGCTGGCGGAGATCCACGAGGGTCACCTCAATCTCGCCGAGGCCGTCCTGGACGTGGCCGGCGGCGGACCTCTACCGACGAGCCAGCTTCTCGCTCATGTCGAGCTCCCGCAGGGTCTCGATCCGCTGCTGGCGGAATTCTCGTTGGACTATGCCCTTCAAGAGGATGAGCGGTTCGACGAGGTGGGCCCGGCGGGCAAGGTGCTGTGGTTCATGCGCCGCCTCGAGCCGCCGGATGTGCTGAGCACGCCGCTGCGCCTCGAGCCGGTCGCCGCTGTAGAGGATCGCAGCCGTTGGACGCCGGAGCTGACGGCGTTGGAACAAGAACTGGACGACGAGCTCTCGCCCGTGGCAGACCCTGAGGAATCTTCCGACGAGGTCGTCTTGCCGCTGCTGTACCCTCACTGGCGCGCCGGCACGCTCCCGCTGTCGTCTCGGCTTCGGCCTCTGTTTCCGACGGCCTACGAGGCGCCGCGGATCCGTTTCATCCTGGTCGACGGCCACAGCGGCGACAAGTTCCCGGGCTGGGTCGTGCGGACGCCGCGCTATGTCTATGGGCTGGGCGAGTGGTATCGGCGTTACGACATTCCCGTCGGCGGGCTCGTCCGCATTCGCCCCGGCTCCGAGGCCGGGGAGGTCGTGGTCGAAGCCGTCGAGCGGCGACGCCGGACGGAGTGGATCCGCACGGCGGTCGTTCGCCCCGACGGGCAGGTCGGGTTCACGATGCTGAAACAGGCCGTCGGGACGTCGTTCGACGAGCGCATGATCGTCGGAGTTGTCGATCCCGAGGCGCTGGAACAGTCCTGGATGCGCGGTTCGCAGCGGCGGCTGACCGTTGACCGGTTGGTGCAGCAGGTCTTCCTTGAGCTGGCCAAGCTCAACCCTCAGAGCGCGGTTCATGCTCAACTCGAGTATTCCGGAGTGAACGTCCTGCAGCGCTTGTCCCCGGCGGCCGTCTTCACCCAGATGGTCGAGGGCGGGCGCTACACCCACGTCGGCGACCTGTACTACCGCGCCGCTGAAGGCACCGTGGAGTCCGGATGACGAGCGCGGCGACCCTCGTCCGGCCGACGCTGGCGACGCCCTTCCACATCGACTACGAGTGGTGGAAGCGCGCCGACCGCGAGCTGGAGGTCTACCTGCGCAGCCATTTGTGCGCAGACCATCAGCAGGCGTTCGCAGGCTCCGACGCGGTCGCCGTCTTCGACCACGTCGATCCGCGCACGGGCGAAGTGCGCCAGGTGGCCGGTATCCAGCAGATCCTGATGAGCCACTGTTCGCATCTCCCGGGGTACATCAGTCCCCAGAGCACTCTGGTCGACGCCGTCTTTCGCATCCTGTTGGCCAACGGCAACACCCCGGTCTCGTCGACCGAGCTCGGAGAGATCCTCCATCGGCCCGCCCAGACGATCCTGCGCACCCTCTCCAGCGCCCGCGTCTACAAAGGTATTCGGCCGATCCTACCGGAAGCCTAGCTCTTCGGCTATCAGCTTCCAGCTTCCAGCCGCCAGCCCCCAGTTCCCGGTCTCCGGTTTCCAGTTTCCAGTTTCCAGTTCCGAGCGCACTCCGGGCGCTTGACTGATAACTGATAACTGACGACTGACGACTCGTTTGACCAGTGCCCTCGAATCGCCTAGAATCCTCCTCGGCCCCTGTAGCTCAATGGATAGAGCGCCGGACTTCTAATCCGTAGGTTGTGAGTTCGAGTCTCACTGGGGGCGCTGAACCTTACTGCTATGGCGGGAGGACATGCGTGAAACATTTGCGTATCGTTATCGTAGATGACCACGAAGTCGTTCGGCTGGGCTTGCGGGCCTTGCTCGACCGTCACCCCGACTTTACCGTGGTGGATGAAGCCGCCACGGCCAGAGAGGCCAAGGAAAAGGCGCTGCTACATCACCCGGACGTGGTCGTGATGGATATCCGCCTGCCAGGCGGCAGCGGCATTGACGCCTGCCGCGAGATCACCGCCCTCCTGCCCGAAACCAAAGTCATCATCCTCACGTCGTTTGCGGAAGACGACATGCTATTTGAAGCGATTGCCGCGGGCG
>DATIFK010000141.1:0-25859 GCA_035455265.1 Anaerolineales bacterium | reverse complement strand
ACGCCGCGCCAGAAGCTCCGCTACGACCGCCTGTATGTTGCCCACGCCGGGTTAGGCTTCGACCTGAAGCTGATTGCGATTGCCTTCGCGACCGTGTTCTGGTTGAGATGGAGGCCGGGGTGGAACGGCCGCCTGCCACGTTCGTGGCTTCATCGCAGACGCGGAGCCGGGCGAGCAGCACGTCCCGTCAATCCAACGTCACCGACGTTGGTGTGAGGGCGCGGTCGTCGCTAGGCCCGCCGAGGTGGTGTAGGGGCACGGCATACCTGCCCTCCCGGCAGGACACCCCGTTCGGGCCGCGAGCCCTATGGGACCGATGGGAGGAATTGGCCCGCCGGGGCGAGACGGCCGGGACGGTGTGGCGGGCGGTGCCAGGGTGCCGTGCCCCTACCATCCCCTGGGGACTTCTTCGGGCCGGGGGATACCGTGCCCGCACCATCCTCAAGGGGATTTCGCGCCGAGGGATGGCCTGCCCAATGAATGGTCCCCCATGGGGGCCATCGCGTCGGTCCAAGTGCCGAAGCGTTGGTGTGAGGAGCTACCGCGAGGTCGAACTCGCCTCGGTGACGCGGCCGGTGCTGTCGGTCCAGCGCCGCCAGGTCGACCACAGGACGACCGAGATGATTCCTGCGCTCAGGGCCTGTCCCGCGATCGTGCCGTAGACGCCCCAGCGCAGGATCGCCCATACACCGATCGTCGCCATGGCGGCCAGTGCCATCATGCTCGCCACAAAGATCGGCCTGGTCTTCTCCAGCGCCTTGAGGGCCGATTGCAGCGGCCAGGACGAGTAGAGCAGCGCATAGAAGATCGCCATCAGGCGCATCCCGCCGGCATACTCAAGGTAGGTTGGGCCGTAGAGGAGCTGAAGAAGCGGCCGGGTGAAGGCCAGGGCTACGATCAGGACGCCTGCGACGGGAAGCCCGGTCACCAGAAACATCCTGCGCAGCATGTGGACGACTCCCGCGGCGCCGGCGACTCGGCGGCGATCCGCCAGGCGCGGAGTGAAGTACGTGTCCATGGCGCGCAGCAGAGAGTGAATAGGCGCCACGACATTCTGCAGGGCGCGGTAGGCGCCGGTGGCGGCAAAGCTGACGAGGCCCGCCGTCAGGATGGGATAGACCTCGATGGCGATCCAGTTGACGGCCGTTCCTCCCAACACCCACCTCCCGAAGCCCCAGTTCTTGCGCCAGGCCGCCATCAGATCGACACCCTCCGCGGTCCACAACCGGCGCGTTTGGATCAATCCAAGCAGCAGAGCCACCCCGGAACTCCACCCGATGGCATAGAGCCCCACCGTGCCGGAGCGAGCCCCCGCCCCCAGCGCCCACACCAGGAATGCCAGTTGGGCGGCACCCGAGACGACGGTGTTGAGAACGGCCAGGTTCACCTGATCGAGAGTGTAGAAGACTCGCCGGACGAATTCCTGCGTCTGGGCGAGCAAGAGCGGGCACCACAACGCGAACAACGTCGGCCCGGCGATGTTGTTGCCGAGTCGCGTCAGCGCCCATCCGACGACGATGCAGCCCAGGGATTCGACGACCGCCAGGCCAAGCTGCAACCCGCCCGACTCGCTGATGTAGCCACGCCGATGCTCGCCTTGCAGAGAAGGGGCCATCGACGTCATCGGCTGCACCACGAGCCCTTCCTGGAACGCCCGGGCCAGCCGAGTCAGGATGAAGCCGACTCCATAGGCGCCGAACTGGGTCGGCGTGAGAGCGCGCGCCAGCAGGATGGTCGTGGCGAAGTTGGTGAGGCTGATCAGAGCCTGGTCGAGTCCGGAGAGGTAGCCTTTCCGTGCGACATCCCCGGAAAGCAATCTGACTGCGCGCTGTTGCCGGCCCCGCCACCCACCGCCCGAATCGAGCTGCGGGTTGTCGCTCAGTCCAGAACCCACTGGATGAGGCCTTCCGGTGGGACCGGGGTCAGGAAGTAGACGGTCACCCAGTTGTGCCAGGAGATGTAGTCATCGTCGCTGTAGCCCAAGTCGATCCAGAAGCGGCCCGGGATGCCGCCTCCGGTGTCGGCGATGCGGCCGACGCCGTAGCCGGGCACGTAGACGTGCATGCCGCGCATCGATCGGTACCAGCGAAGCAAGACGGCGACGATGCCGTGCTGCAGCGTGCCGCCGCTTGCCAGGTTGGCGTTGCAGTAGTCGGTGCCCAGCCGGCACGGGGAGTACGACGTGGCGTACATCGTCACAGCGCGCCAGTATTCGATCGGGCCGTTCGGCGTGTTCAACGTGCGGACGACGATCTTGGTTCCGTAGCCCATGACCCTGGGCCGCGGTTCCTGGGCCACCCACTCCCCCTCCGAGAACCGCGAGACCTCGACTCCGTCCTCGACTCGGACGCGCACGCGCTCGGCGCGGATTCCTTCCGCGCCGGTGTCGACGAGCTGCTGGTGGTCGATCTCGATCTCCGGTGCCGCCTCAAAGGTCGAGGTGAAGGGAATCGATTCTTCACGGAGCTCGACGTCTTCCCTCACGCGAACGACTTTGATGAGTCCATCGGCCGGCACGGGCTCGTTCAAAGCCGGGACGGCCCGATCCATCCCGACCAAACCAAGACCTGCCTGTGCCAGCGCCTCACCCACGGATCGCGGCGCGGCGAAGGTTTGCAGGCTTTCTCCATCGACGGAAACGGTCATCGGCCGGGCCGGAACGAAGGAGACGCCGGTCGGGCCCGCCAGCGCCGTGCCGGCGGCAGGTACGAGGTCGTCCCCGTCGCGGAGCCTCACGCCGGCATCCCAAAGTGCTTCGCCGATCGTGGCCGCCGCCGACGCCAGAGGACGGCGTCCGCCGCGCTCGTTCAGGGTCAGCGTGACGGACCGCTCCATTCGAACGCGTGTCGGAGGTCGCGCGGCAGAGTCGATCGACAAGGTGACAGGGAGGCCGTCCGCCCACACCCGGTCACCGGGGAAGACGGTCCACCCGGCTTCCGCCAAGATGTCGGCCGGATGGCGGAGCGTGGTCCGCACTACGGCGATCGCCCCATCGACGTCCAGCACGACAGGGCGCGCACGTTGGACCTCGATGACGGCTCCAGGGGCCAGTGGATGATCGAGCCCAGGCAGGACGCGATCGGACTCGTACAAACGAATGCCGGCGTCGTGCAGCGCCCCTGCCACGGTGCGGGCGTGGGTATGCATCGCGATCGATCTGCCGTCGACCCGTACGGTCACCGGCGAGGCTGTGGCGACCGCGATCAGGGTCACGCCGGCGACGGCCAGGATGGCCACAAGCAGGCGGAGGATGGCGATCTTCGATCCAAGCAAGGTCGTCCAGCGGCTCATCGGGGCGAGTATACCAAAGGGGCCTGGACGAGCCGCCCAAGAAGGCCAAGCGCCCCGAAGCGGGGCGCTTGGAAGGCCGTCCGGGCCGATTCGAGACCCGGAAACGGGAGCGGAGAGGGTGGGATTTGAACCCACGGAGCCTTTCGGCTCACGCGCTCTCCGGGCGCGCGCGTTAGGCCAGACTACGCTACCTCTCCAGGGAAGCCGCGGCGATTATAAATCAGCTTCTCAGGAGCCTGTGCCTCAGGGAAGCGCCGCCAGCCACAGGGCCGCGTCGTCGGCGTTCAGGTAGACGACCCACCGGCCGTCCGGCGACGGCACCCATTCGTTGTTCTGGAGCGCGCCCGCCAAGGTCTCCGGCCCGAGGAGGGACGCCGTTCTTCCGGTAGAGGCATCCACTTCCTCGAGCGACAAGCCATCCTGGTTGGCGGAATAGGTGATCAGCAGCAGCCGGCCCTCGCCTCTCCACCGGTACGAACCGTACGACTCCAGTCGGCGCGCCTGCCCGTCGGAGGTCGACAGAACCCAAAGCCCGTCCTTGGCCGCATCACCGGTGAACGGCAATAGGAATGCGAGCCACTGACCGCCCGGTGACAGGAGAACGCTCCTCGGACGAGCGGCCTCGAGGAGAAGGTGCGCGGTCGAATCCAGGCCGAGACTCCAGATGCCTGACTCAGCCTGCCCGACCGGCTGACCCGTTGCCAACAACGAGGCGCCGTCCTCACTCCAGCCGATGAGATCCCCGCCGATGATGCGGGCGATCTGCCGGCGGTCGTGTCCTTCGATGTCTGCGACCCAGAGAGTTCTCTGACGCCGATCGATGGACACAGGCAGGCGACTGCCCTGGCTCCAGGCCACGCTCGATCTGTCGGGCGATACGCGGAAGTTGACGGTGCTCCCGGGTAGGGCCATGCCGGCCGATCCGTCGGGCAAGGCCAGGGTCCACTGGCTGCTCCCTGGCAGAGCCAACAGGTCACCGCCGGTCGAGTACAGGCCGAGCGGAATCTCCGCGAGCGCGGCGGGGCGGCCGTCCACCGGATATCCGTAGACCGCCGCGCCGGCATCGGTCTCGGCCTTGTCGATGACGTAGACCTGGCTGGAGTCGGGCGACCACCAAGGCCGGACGCAGCACCCCGGGGACGTCAGTCGGCGGGCCGCCGGCACGGGCGTCGCGGTCGCGGGTGTGAATGGAGTCGACGCGGAGAGGACCTCCCCCACGTCGGCCGTCGCCCGGCCCGGCGCAGCGGGCTCGCCCGTCGCGGCGGCGGAGCTCGGCGCGCACGACGCCAGCCCCAGCGCGAGCGACGCCGCAACGAGGAAGCTACCAGGGAGGAGGCCACGCATCGGGGTAGTCATTCAGCAGGGCATGCCCGAAGAGAATATCGGGCTGGTCGAAGAGACTCTGCCAGCGCCGAGGATCGGAGAGGTCCATCTCGAATGTCAGCGGCTGGCCGCCGATGGCGGCGATGGCATCCCAATCGGCGTCGATCAAGGGAACGGGGTTGAAGGCCCGAGTGTGGGACGGCGCATCGCGGATCTCGAGATGAAGGTGCGGCCGCGAGGTGCACGTCCCATCCGGGTCGCCGGTGAGGGCGATCCCCTGGCCGCGCCTGACGGGGTCCCCGCGGCGAAGGGACGGCCGCTCGAGGAGATGGCCGTAGAAGGAGGCGTAGCCGTTGGCGTGATCGATCATGAGGTTGTGGGGCTCGGCGCCGTGGTAGAAGTTGTCGACCTCGGCGACGACGCCATCCCCGATGGCCACAACCTCGGTCCCGCAGCGGGTGCCGAGGTCGATCCCAAAATGCAGCCCCTGCCCCGCAGCGTAGAAGGAGTATCGCGTCCGATAGGCGAACTCGGTGTTGCCATACGCCTGATTGAGCATCCAGGTCCCCGGACCCGGCGGGCCGGCGAGCGGCAGCCCGAACGGCGGAGCATCTACAGCAGCCTGGACTTGGAGGGGGGACCGTTGGGCGAGGCCGAGTGCCAGCAGAGTCAGGACGAGAGGAGCGAGGCGTCCGCGGCCCATCCAACCTCCCTCAGACGGGAGGCTCGAAGGCCACGCGCCCGGGGCCGCGGCGCGGGAACAGATCGTCCAGGACTTCAGGCGCATGCTCGGCAACCATCTCGGACGACAGCCCGTTGGATTTGCATATCTTGGCGTAAAGATCGGCGCTCGGCCGGCGCGTTCGCGCCTGGGTCACCGGGTCGAGCGCCCACAGGCCGAAACGCTGACTCCAGCCGCGCTCCCACTCGAAGTTGTCAACGAGAGTCCAGTGCAGATAGGCGCGGACGTTCCAGTTGAAGTTGACGGCGCGCCAGAGCTGGCGAAGGTGGGAGGCCAGGTAGCGGGGACGGACGCGGTCCGAGGTGTCATCGATCCCGTTCTCCGAGATGACGATCGGCAGCCGGAATCGGCGAGCCCATCGCAGCGCCTGCCAGAACCCCTCGGGGCGGTTGGCGACAAACGCCGAAGGACTCAGGTCCGAGCCGGCCGGGTAGACGCTTCTCCCAAACAACTCGCCGCTTGCCCGTGGATCGAAGCTGACGTTCTCCGTCGTGTAGTAGTTGAGCCCGATGAAGTCCTGCGTTCGCGCCGCCTGGGCGAGCGTCTCGCGCGGGAGCGGGAATCGCAGGCGGCCGTCGTAGACAGCCTGCGCGAGGCGATCGTTGAAGATGGTCGATCGGACAGCGGCGGAGGCGCGCTCGAGCGGGTGCCAACGGTGGGCCGCCTGCATGCCGCGGTAGTTGTGCGCCAGCCCGACCTGAGCTTGCGGCTGAACCTCGTGGATGACGTGGTAAGCCATGGCATGCGCTCGGATCATCACCGACATGACCCGCAATGCTTTGCCGAAGTCCCTCTCTCCCGGAGGAAACGCGCCGGCGGAATAGGCCGCGTAGGCATAGACGTTGGGTTCATTGATCGTGAACCACGTGTCGACCAGGTCCTTGAGCCCTTCGACAACGCGCCGCACGAAGGCGGCGAAGCGTTCGGCAGTGGCCGGCTCCAGCCAGCCGCCGCAATCCGCCAGCCAGGCCGGGTTGGTGAAGTGATGGAGTGTGACCAGAGGCAGCAGCCCGCGCGCGCGCGCCCCCTGGAGCATGGCGCGGTAAGCCTCGAGGACGGATGCGTCCCACCGTCCCGGCTCGGGTTCGAGGCGGCTCCACTCGAGGGACAACCTGTGGGCGTTTTGACCGTCGGCGGCCGCTCGATCGAAATCCTCCTGCCAACGCCCTGCCCACCAATCGCAGGCCATCCCCGACCGATCGCCGTTCACAATCCGCCCGGGTTGTTGTTCCCAGGCCCACCAGTCGTTGGCGCGGTTGTCGCCCTCCACCTGGTGGGCGGCGGTGCCCGTGCCCCACAGGAAGCCGCGCGGGAAGGTGTGAAAGGCCTTGATCATGTCAGGCGGCGACATCGGAGGAAGGCGGTCGCAGGAGCGCCTGGGCGACGACCGTCCGCTCGCCCGTGCGGCGGAAACCGATGGCATAGGCTTCCGCTCCGGCGAGCGTGTCGAGCTCATCGACGCGATACAGCGCCACCAACCGTTCCGACAGAAGTTGACCTACGATGGCGGCCAGCACCGAACGCGCGAAGCCGCGTGAGTGTCCTTCAGCATCGCTCTCCAGGTAGACCTCGGCGAACCGATCTCCGCGCCAGTTCAAACCCGCTGCGGCGTGGAGTCCGCTCGGTGTGCGCACTTCGAATCTCGGCAGACCCTCCGGCGATTGCGTGCTGGTAACCAAGACATTGAGGACGGGTTCGAACAACGCCGGGTCGAGCCGGTAGAGGGCCATCGTCCGCACATCGGTCAGGTCGACCAAGCCGTCGACCCAAGGTTGTTGATCGGCCGGCAGGAAGAGCAGTACCGGCTGGCCCGCCTTCAGGCCGGCGCGCAGCAGATTGATGAGCCCGAGCGGATGCGCCGCGAAGGGAATGGCGATGGGCCGGAAGAGATCCAGGCCGGTGCGCGCAATCGCCAGAAATCCCCGGACGACGTCTGGGCCGGCAAAGTCACCCAGCAAGCGGACGCGATCGGGAGGATGGCGCAGGGCGTAATACGCCGCCGAGGCGTCGGCGGCCGACAGTTGGTCGAGCAGAGGCGCCAGGAGCTGCCGCTCGGAGCTGGAGAGAGAACGCACCTCGCCCATACATTCGTCCGAGTCGGCGATTGTACAGCATCCAGCCGCAGCCACGCGTCGGTGGTATAGTCCGGCGACTCTATGGCCGGCTGGCGGATCGCCCGCGTCGCGCTCGTCCTGGCCGCCCTCGCCCCATGGCTTGGCGCCTGCCGATCCTCTCCGGCGTCGATCGTCCCCGGCGACGCCGACAACCCCATCGCACCTGAGTTCAAATCGTTCTGGGAGGAGGCCGGCGGACTGGCCACCTTCGGACCTCCTCTCGAGCCTCCCCAGCGCGTGGGGACGGGCCTGAGCCAGACATTTCTGGCGGTCCAGCTGGTGGTCGACGAAAGCGATCGCGATCAGCCGGTTCGCCTGGCGGCTCTGGGCCTGGATCTCGGACTGGCAGAACCCGCCGAGCCGCCATCGGACGCCGGGAGAGGACGTTACTTTGCCGAGACCGGGCACACGTTGTACGCAGGTTTCGCTCCCTTCTACGAAGCCTTGGGCGGTCAGGAAGTCGTCGGGCCGCCGATCACCGAGGTCCGGTTCAGCGGCGGCCGCATCAGCCAATACTTCGAGAATCTGGGGATGGTTCGGCCGGAGAACGCTTCGCCCTCCGATGTTCGTCTCGTGGCCCTCGGCCTGGCCGTCCTGCCGAGCTCGGCCTTCGGGCTGGACGTCGACAAGCTTGTGCTCCCGGGGTCTGTCCGAGAGCGGCCGTTCTCCGCAGCGCTGGACGAGTACGGCGGGGAAGCCCTCCTGGGTCAACCCCTAAGCGACCCCTACCTCGCCGAAGACGGAGTGCTCGAGCAGGTGTACGAGCGAGCGGTGGTCTATGACGCTGGCAACGACGCACGCCGCGTGGGCTTCCGTGCCATCGGACGCGAGCTCGGCGCCTCCGCTCCCGCCGCTCCTCGGTCCGACGAGCCGGGCGCGATCTTCGATGAAGCGACGGGCCACAACATCTTGTGGGCGTTCGCCGATTTCTACCGCGCCCACCGCGGCCCAGAACTGCTGGGTGCGCCCCTGGACGAGGCGCGCCTGGAGAACGACCGGCTGGTCCAGTGGTTCGAGAATGGGGAGCTGGTCTACTCCTACGACTTGCCCGTCGATCTGGTCATCGAGCTCGCTCCTCTGGGGGCGCGATTCTTCGCCGCCCATCCCCTGCCCTCCCCTTCGGCGACCGGGGAGAGCCGCGCCACAGCGACGATCACGGTTACGCCGTCGTCGGTCGGCGGAATCACCATTGAGGTCACGCTCGGGAAGGTCAGCCTGCGCGCTTCGGACGAGCAGACGGTCGCCGTCCGGTTGCTCGGGAGGGATGGGAAACCGCTGAAGGCGGTGAGCCCGACCGTGACCTGGTACGGCCCGACATCCAGCGACTCGATTCAGGCGCCGGCTACCGACAAGCGCGGGCGCACCTCCGTCTCCTTCCGGCTGGAGGGTGCCCGGCCGTTTCAGATCATCACCGTTGTTGTGACCGCCCGCGACGGTAGCCAGTACGGCGAGGCCCTGGCGCAATTCGCCATCGCTTGGTCGCCGGCGCCTTGACGCGACCGATCAGGGGGAAGGCGCGGCCAAGGCCTCTCCCAACAACCGCACCTTCTCGATCGGGGAGCCCAGGCTCAGCACCGTGATCACGAAGTTGACGGTCTCCCCGGGGCCGAGCGCCTCCGGCGACTCCCACACGGCGTAGCCGACCACCTCATCTTGAGCCCCGAATCCGACGGCCAGGACGAGCAGTCGGGCCGTCGGCCCGCCGGCGTCGGAACGGACCTGGACGGCCCCACGGATGGTCCATGAGCTCGCATGGGCGCCGCGCGTCTCTTCGTCCGTCTCGATCGTCAGGGGTCGGAAGCGGTCTTCGACCTGATTGGCCGGAAACGCATCCAGGTCGACCGCTCGCGCGCCGGAGGCCGCGGGGGCTGGCGGCGGGAAATAGACCGCCAGGGGCATCACCTCTCCCGCAGGAAGCAGGTTGAGCGGAGCGAACGCGTCGGCGCTCGCCAGGACCTTGTCCTCGGAGTCGAGCAGCTCGATGCGAGCCGAGAGTCCTTCCAACGTCTCCTGCGACGGGTTTCGGACGGAGGTGAGGCAGGTCAGTCCGCCGGTCGCGGTCGGAGCGCATCGGACGGGGGCGAAGTCCAGCGGAATCGGCGTTGCCGTCGGGAGCAAGGACGTGATCGGTTCCCCTCCAGGGCCGGGGATCAGCAGGGCCTGGCCGATACTCAGCAGGTTCGGATTGACGTCGGGGTTGAGAGCCTGCAGGGCGTCGAGCGTCACTCCGTATTGCGCCGCGATCGTCAACAGGGTCTCGCGGGCCTGGACGATATGGGTGAGCGGGGTCGGCGATGGGGCGAGTTCGACGGTGGCCTCTTGAGTTGGCAGGAGGCGAGTCGCCGACGGAGTGGACGTCGGGGTATGCCAGGGGAGCAGGGTGGCGGTGGCGCCGGGGGAAGCGGGCGCGGCGACCTCGACGCAGGCGGCCAGCGTCCACAGGAGGCCGATGGTCGCCCAGCGACGAAGGGCCGGCATGGCGCGCGCATTGTACCAAAGGCCCTGTGGCGTTGTCCCGACAGGCACGCTATGCTACACTTCGCCGGCACGCCTCCGCCATGGGCCTCGCCTCGCAGTCCTCCCTGACCGAAGCCATCGCCGCTGCGCGCGCCGGCGACCGCGCCCGGGCACGCGATCTCCTCTCCCGCCTCCTGCGAGCCGATTCCGCCAACCCCGAGTACTGGATCTGGATGAGCGCGGTCGTCGACAGCGATCGCGAGAAGATCTACTGCCTGGAATCGGCCCTCAAGCTGGACCCTTCCAACCGTGCGGCGCTGCGCGGCCTGGTTGTGCTCGGGGCCCGAACCCCCGAGGAAGCCGAGATCAACGCCGCCGCCAAAGTGGCGCGTCGCCTCAAGCCGGTCAAGGTTTCGGTTCGAACAGCCGCCCGGCCGCGGCGCGCGCCCTCCATCAACTGGCGGCTGATCGTCGTCAGCATTCTCGCCCTGTTCGTGATGGTGACTATCGGCGAGCTGCTCGTGATGATTTCCGGTCCGGCGACGCGGATCCTGGCTCCGTTGCTGCCGCCCCCCAGCCCGACGCCCATCGCCGCCACCGCCACCGTCACGCCGACCGTCACTCTGACTCCCATTCCGATCGAGACGCGCATTCTGCGCACGCCGATCCCCACCGAACTGGCCGGGACGCCGCTGGCCTTCTTCGTCGACGCCACCCCGACGCCCACACCGGTCCTCGGCATGACCCCCCATCCGAGTTACGAAGCCTACGGTGCCGGCGTGGCGGCGCTCCAGCGCGGCGACTACGAACAGGCGGCCGAGTACATGCGCCAGGTGATCGACCTCGATCCGAGGCTGGCCGACGCCTACTACTTCCTGGGTGAAGTCGCACGCCTGCTGGGTCATCCTGGCGAGGCCGTCGAGGCCTTCGATCGGGCGGTCACGCTCGACCCGAACTTCGCTGCCGGCTACCTCGGCCGAGCCCGGACCCTGATGGCCATCCGCCCGGGTCAGTTCCCCGAAGACTTCGACCGCGCGATCAGCGCAGACCCGCATCTGGCTGCGGCCTACCTGGAGAAGGGCGCCTACTTCGCCTCCCGCCGCCAGTGGGAGAAGGTCGACGAGGTCCTGGCCCAGGCGATCCAGGCCGGCCTGACCGACCCGGAGATCTACATCCGACGCGCCGAAGCGCAGCTCAATCGCACCCAATACGCCGCCGGCTTGCAGAGCGCCATCGACGGCAGCGCCAACGATCCCTCCAACCTCGACGGATACCTGATGCTGGGGCGGGCCTATGTCGAGAGCGGCCTGTACAACGCCGCGCTCTGGCCGCTGCAGACGTATTCGATCTATCGTCCCGACGACCCGGTCGGTCTGGCGAACCTGGCGCGGGCTCACCTCGGCGTCGGCCAGTACGACAGCGCCTACGAGGAATCCAACCGCGCCTTGGAACTGAACGACCGTTACGCGTTCGCCTTCCAGGTGCGCGGCTACGTCCTGATCTTCCGCCACGAGTACGAGGCGGCGATCAAGGACCTGCTGGCGGCGCGCCGTTTCGGCAGAACAACGTTTGAGATCCACTACGGCCTCGGGCAGGCGTACTTCGGGATGGGCAATCTGGTGGAGTCGCTTCGAAACACGAACACCGCCCTGGTGGCCGCCGTCGAGGAAGCGGATCCCGAGGTCCGCGATCGCAAGAAGGCCGACTGCTTCATGCTCCTGGCGACGATCTTCGAGGATCTCGGTCCCTCGAGGATCAGCGACGCCCTCAACAACTGGCGCCTGATCCTGGCGTTGCCGTATGCCAGCGCCGAGAGCAAGTCCTTGGCACAGTCGCACATCAACGAATTGACCGGCGAAGGACCCACGCGGACTCCCACCGTCAGCCCAACGCCCAGCCTCTCGCCTCAGCCGACGGGGACCCTCGCCGCCACCCCCAGCCCCACCCCCTGACCATCCGGCTCCGACGGGTACAATCGATCGATCCAGCGTGAGGATTGCCACGGACACACGCACGCGCAGCGCTCCCGGCCGGCGGGGCAGGTGCGAAACGGCCATCGCCGCAACCCACCGCCTGAGTCTCCTGGCACTTATCGCCCTCGTTGGAGCCTGCGGGTCCCCACGTCACTCGGCCTCCCCCACATTCGTCCCGACCGCCCAGGCGACGACCACCCGCGCCAAACCGACGCCGATCCCGCCGCCATCGCCGTCCCCCTCCCCCGCACCCACGCTTCCCCCTCCGGCGATCTTCTCGACGTCAGCATTGCGCCCGGGAATCGAAGCCTCCGCCTACATCGACGACGCCTGCCGCGCCCTGCGGCTGCGCTGGGATCCCAAAGGGAGCCCCCCGGGCACCGTTGTGGCCCCGATCATGTTCCATTCGGTGCGCGAGCCGGACAACATGGTGAACGATTCGGTCACCATCTCCACCGACTACTTGGAGGCGATCGCCGCCCGGGCGCGGGCGCTGGGGTTCGAGACGATCACGTCGGAGGAATTGGCCGGGTTCCTCGAAGAGAACCGCAGCATCCCGGAGCGTTCGATGATCTGGATCGTCGATGACCGGCGCCCCGGCTCCGTCGAAACCTACATGCTCCCGCTGGCGGAAGCCAACGACTGGACGCTGACGTTGGGTTGGATCATCGCCGACACCCGCGCCGACCTGTGGGCCTGGATGGAGCGCCTGAACGCGACGGGACGCCTGGACGTCCAGTCGCACGGCTACTGGCACGTCTACATGACCGAGGACACCCCGGATGCAACCGTGCGCCAGGAGATCCTCGATCCGATTCCCGTCCTCAAAGCTCACTTTGGACAACGGCCGATCGCCTTCGTCTGGCCGGGAGGCAACTTCACTCCCCACACGGTCGAGGTGGCGCGCGAAGCCGGCTACCGCCTGGGGTTCACCGCCTACTCGCGTGGACCGCTGCTGTTCAATTGGATTCCATTGGGAGAGGCCGAGACTGAAATAAGCGATCCCGTCATGCTCCTGCCGAGGTATTGGAGCACGGCCGCCGTGGTCAATCTGGATCAGGCGGTCGAGATTGCCGAGGAAGCCGCATCGTTCGCACGGGAACAGTATCCGGCCGAGGCGGCGTGGTATCGTGCCTCGTGCGGCGGTGTACTGCCCGCGCCAGCGGAGTAGATCCCCGCTCAGGTCTGGACAGGCGGGAGGACCTCGGCTAGAATGACCGTCCGCCCTAGCGACGGGCCGCAGGAGGCAAGTTGGCCAATCTTCGTTCTGCCAAGAAACGCATCCGTCAGAACCGCACGCGGCGGCTGCGGAATCGAATGGTGCGCACCCACGTTCGCACGGCGGTGAGCCGGGCCCGTTCGCCGGCCGCCTCGGGCGAGACCAAGGGCAAGGATGCCACGCTGGAGGCCATCCGCCAGCTCGACAAGGCCGCCAGCAAGGGCATCGTCCACCGCAACAACGCCGCCCGGCGCAAGAGCCGCCTGCTTCGCAGTCTGCGCAAGTCGTCGACACCGCGCTGAGGTTCGATCGCACGTGACCATCACGACGCGCCCTCGGGCGCGTCGTGCGATGCGCGATCGCGTCCATCGGCCGGAGCCCATGCTATAATGCTCCGCCCGCGCGTACTCCGATCATGTTCTCCACCGAACTCGGACAGCTGGAGCAGCAGATCCGTCAGGCCTTGCTCGAGGCGGGTTCCCTGGCGCCCGACCGCTTCGACTGGGCGCCGATCCCTTTCGCCGGCCAATGGGGCATGGGGACGCCGGCCTGTTTCCAGGCGGCGGCCGCCGAAGCTCGCGCCGGGCGGAAGGTCGTCGTGCCCGCGCGCGCCGAGGCCTTGGCGCGCCAGGTCGCCGAGCACTTGCGCCCACCGGCCGGCATCAGCCGCCTCGCTCCCGAAAGGGCCTACCTCAACGCTTACTTCGACACGCCCACCTTCGCCCGCCGCGTCGTGAGCCTCCCCCAACAACAGGCTGACGCCTTCGGGCGTGGGGCGCCGCGCGGCGAGCGCGTCATGGTCGAATACGCGCAGCCCAACACCCACCACTCGATTCATATCGGCCATGCTCGCACCGCGTTTCTGGGAGAATCGCTGGCCCGCATCGTCGAGTTTGCCGGGTTCGAGACGATCCGGGCCTCTTACCCGGGTGACATCGGCCTGGGGGTGATCACCTGCGTCTGGGCCTATCAGAAGTTCTACCTGGGCCGGGAACCCGAGGGCGTGCACGAGCGGGGGCGCTGGCTGGCGGCGATCTATGCTGAGGCGACTGCCCTGCTCGAACCCAAGGACGGCGAGACGGCCGAAGAGGTCAGCCGGCGGGAGGGCTACGATCGCGAGCGCCGGGACATGCTGCGCCGCTGGAGCGAGGGCGACCCGCAGGTGCGTGCCCTGTGGGAGAAGACGCGCCAGTGGAGCCTCGATGAGCTGAACGAAATCCTGGCGATGCTCGACATCCACATGGACGTCTTCTTCTACGAGAGCGAGGTCGAGGAGGCGGCGCGCAAGATCGTCGACGAGCTGATCGCCCGCGGCATCGCCGAGGACGAACGGCCGACCGGCGGCCCGGTGATCGTCCGCATCGACGACAAACTTGGGCTGAAGAAGGAGAAGTACCGCACGGCCGTTCTCCTGCGCAGCGATGGAACGTCGCTCTACTTGACGAAGGACCTGGCGCTCGCTCGGGTCAAGTTCGAGGAATACCGAGTCGATCGGTCGATCTATGTCGTCGATGTCCGCCAGAGCCTGCACTTCCAGCAGGCATTCAAGATCCTCGAGCTGTGGGGCTTTCCGCAAGCGGCCAAGTGCTACCACCTGGCTTATGGTTTCGTGACGCTGCCCGAGGGTGCGATGTCTTCGCGGCGCGGCAACGTCATCTTCCTCAAGGACGTCCTGGATGAAGCCGAGCGGCGAGTCTTGGCGACGATCGAACAGAAGAACCCCGACATGCCCGCCGCACAGCGCCCCGAGATCGCTCGCCAGGTCGGCGTGGGGGCGCTGGCCTACGCCCTGCTTTCGGTGGACAATACCAAAGACATCGTCTTCGAGTGGGACAGCGCGCTGAGCCTGGACGGGCAATCCGCTCCCTATATCCAGAATGCCCACGTCCGGGCCAGCAGCATTCTGCGCAAGGCCGGAACCTGGTCCGGGGAGCCCGTCTTCGACTACGTGCTGACACAGCAAGAGGTAGAGCTGATCGACTTGATCTCGCGCTTCCCGCGTGTCGTCGACCAGGCGGCGGCCGAATACAAGCCGCTCCTGATGGCGAACTATGCCTATGAACTGGCGCGCGCCTTCCACGGCTTCTACCACAGCGTCTCCGTGCTCCAGGCGGAGGATGCTGCGCGCCGGCTGGCCCGGCTGCACCTGACGGCCGCCGTGCGCCAGACGCTCGCCAACAGCCTGCGGCTGCTGGCCATTCCGTCGCCCGACGTCATGTAGCGGGCGCTGCACGATCATCCTGTTCCGGTTGAGGGAGAGAGTACATGCCGATCCAGAACGTCTTGATCATGGGGGCTGCCGGGCGAGACTTCCACAACTTCAACGTGTACTTCCGGGACAATCCGGAGTACAACGTCGTGGCCTTCACCGCCACCCAGATTCCTAACATCGAAGGACGCGTCTATCCCCCCTCCCTGGCCGGCGCACGCTACCCGAAGGGTATCCCCATCTATCCCGAGGCCGACCTCGATCGATTGATGCACGAACTGAACGTCCACCAGGTCGTCTTCGCCTACAGCGACGTTCCCCACACGTACGTCATGCACAAGGCCTCGCAGGTCATCGCCGCCGGCCCCGACTTTCGGCTGATGGGTGTGACGGCGACTGCCCTGCAGGCCCACAAGCCGGTCGTGTCGGTGTGCGCCGTTCGGACCGGCGCCGGCAAGAGCCAGACCACCCGCCGCGTGTCGGACATCCTGCGCGGCCTCGGCTACCGCGTCGCCGCCGTCCGCCACCCGATGCCCTACGGCGATCTGGCGCGCCAGGCGGCCCAGCGGTTCGCCTCGTACGAGGACTTGGAGGCCGCCGACTGCACCATCGAGGAGCGTGAGGAGTACGAGCCGCATCTGGCACGCGGCGTCCTGGTCTTTGCCGGCGTGGACTACGGCCGGATCCTGGAGATGGCGGAGAAAGAGGTCGACGTGGTGCTGTGGGACGGAGGCAACAACGACCTGCCGTTCTTCCGCAGCAACATGCACATCGTCGTCGTCGACCCTCACCGGCCGGGGCACGAGGAGGCCTACCACCCTGGCGAGGCCAACGTCCGGATGGCGGACGTTCTGGTGATCAACAAGGTCGACACGGCGCCGGCCGAATCGGTCCTGAAGGTGCGCGCCAACTTGGAGCGCCTCAATCCCAGAGCCGTCGTCATCGAGGCCGCTTCGCCCATCTTCGTCGATGACCCCGCAGCGATCCGCGGCAAGCGCGTCCTGGTGGTGGAAGACGGGCCGACCCTGACCCACGGCGAAATGGCCTACGGCGCCGGATGGGTGGCGGCGAGGCGCTTCGGCGCCAGCGAGATCGTCGACCCGCGTCCCTACGCCGTCGGAAGCATCGCCGCCACCTACGCCAAATACCCCACGACCGGCCAGGTGCTGCCGGCCATGGGCTACGGCAACGGTCAGATGCGCGAGCTGGAGCAGACCATCAACAACGCCAAGGCCGATCTCGTGATCATCGGAACCCCGATCGACCTGGCTCGGATCCTCGACCTGAACAAGCCGACTCAACGCATCCGCTACGAGCTCCAGGAGATCGGCCAGCCCACGCTGAACGACCTGCTGGAGAAGAAGTTCGGTCGGAAGTAACTCAGGCCGCCATGGGCCGCACCGGGCAACCGGCCGTCCCTCGTCGAGTCACCCATCACCGCCGGGCGTCCGCCGAAGCGCGCCCGGCGGTGCTGCGCCTGGATAGCGATACAGTCCCTTCACGCCGTGCGGGCGTGCGCGGGCGGCTGATCCATGGTGACAACCTCGGCGTGATGCGGGCCCTGCTTCCCGAGCTCGAAGGACGAATCGACCTCATCTACGCCGACCCGCCGTTCAACACGGGCCGCGCCTATCCGTTGCGGCTTGGCCGCGGCGAGGACTCGCGGCGGCCCGACACCTGGAAGCAGGCCCCGGCATACCACGACCGGTGGCTCGGCCCGGACGCTTACCTCGACATGCTGGGGCCGCGCCTGGAGTTGATGCACCGGTTGCTGTCGGCCGACGGCAGCCTCTACCTGCATCTCGACTGGCGATCCTCGGCCCGCGCCCGAATTCTTCTGGATGAGATCTTCGGGCCCGATCGGTTGCTCAACGAGATCGTGTGGCTCTACCACGGCCCTTCTCCTATCCGGTCCGCGTTCAAACGCAAGCACGACACCATCCTTGTCTACACGAAGTCTGACCGGTACGTCTTCAACGCCGATGCGGTGCGCGTGCCGTATGACGGCGCCACAATCAAGGCCTTCGCCAGTTCGAGGCGCGCCGGCTTTGGCAAGCGGCCTCGCCTGGCGCGGGGCAAGGTGCCCGAGGACTGGTGGTACTTCCCCGTCGTGGCCCGGCTGCACAAAGAACGGACAGGGTTTCCTACCCAGAAGCCCTTCGCCCTTCTCGACCGGATCGTGCGAGCTTCCAGCCGGCGAGGCGGCCTGGTGGCGGACTTCTTCTGCGGCTCGGGCACGACCGCTTCGGCCGCTGCCGCAGCCGGTCGGCGTTGGCTGGCCTGTGACGATTCTCCCGCCGCCATTGCCACCGCCTACCGGCGCCTTCTCCTCGAGCAGGCCGGTCAGAGACTGCAGGTGTGGACGACCGGGGACGATCTCCCGCTCGGTGGAAGCCCACGACTTCACTGGACCCAGGACGGCCGCAACCTGGAGGTCGCTCTCGCCTCCACCTCCCTAGGGCGGGCCGGCGTCGCCGACGACTCGGAGGTCAATGTTTGGGAGGTCGACTGGGAGGCAAGGGATCTCTTCGTCAGCCGAGCGCGCGCCGTTCGCCCGTGGCGCTCAGAGGACCTGGAGCGGCGTCTCCATCACCGCTATCGGCGTGCGGGCCGCTATCGCGTGCGGGTTCGCGCCTGGGACGGCCGAGGACGACTTCACGAACAGGAACGCGCCATCCAGGTCGAGTGAACCCTATGGAATCGAGGTTGTCGGGGAGCGAAGAACCCGACCGGCTAGTCGCCGTGAGGAAGGTCGAGGCGATAGCCCATCCCGCGAATGGTCTTGAGGAAGCGCGGGCGCTTCGGGTTGGGCTCCAACGCGTGTCGAAGCCAACTCATGTGCACGTCGAGGGTGCGGGTGTCGGCGGTGTAGTCCGTATGCCACACCTGTCGGATCAGATTCTCGCGAGTCAGCAGGCGCTCCGGGTTGTGCAGGAAGACCTCCAGCAGGCGTGCCTGCTTGGGAGTCAGCCGGGCTTCCCGCCCAAGGCAGTGCACGGTCCGCTGCGCCAGATTCAACTGGATCGGGCCGGCCTCGATCGAGAAACGCGAATCACCTGGGACAAGTCGCGCCACTCGGTTGACCAGCTTGCGCGCCGTGAAGGGCTGCACGAGGATCGCATTGGCCCCGGTGGAGTGGCCGGGAGAAGCCCCGCGCGGGGAAACCAGCAGGATCGGGACGCCGTTCAGGCCGGCGCGCAGGCTGCGGGACAGTCGGGCTCCGCTCGCCTGCATCGAAGCCGCATCGAGGACGATCAGATCCGGCGCCTCTCGCTGCGCCGAGGTCAGTGCGCTGTCGAGCTTGTGGTGAACGGAGACCCGGTAGCCCTTCTTCTCCAACGTCGGAGCGTACGAAGGCGCGCTGGCTCGACCACTTTCGATTAGCAGGATCTTCGCCATCGCCATGCGGGGCACCCGGGCCGACAAATTCGGCAGCCGATTCGGGCTGCGGCTGCCTCGAGGCCATTATACCCCTGCTTCTTGAGCGCGAACAACGTGACCGCGGTTCTTCAATTCTCCTTCGATCGGATCGCCCCTCACCCGACCGGCGCAGGCGTGGTGGCGCTTGGCGAAGGCGTGACGGTGGACGTCGGTCGCACCGAAAGGATACGAAACCTGGCGCTGACCTTCCACTGGAGGCCGGCGAACATCTGGACTTCGTATTCGCCAACCTGCCATCCTTGGGGGGGCGTGCACTCTGTGTAGCCGTAGCCTCCCGTGCCGCCGTCCCACGGTTTCGACTCGTAGCAGATGACCTCGCCCCCGAGATACCACAGCGCCGTCCAGCGCACTCCATTCTGCAGATGATCGTAGCTGAAGGCCCCGTAGAGGGTCTTGGGAGGGTCCGAGAACTCGTCATCGGGATCGATGGCGAGGTTGCCCGGCGTGAGCCGCTCGGTGATGAGGATCGGGCTGAAGACGACGTCGGCGGACGGCGTCACCGTCTCCTGGAAAAAGAGCGCGAGCTGCTCTGGCAGGACAGGCGTAGCGCTGGCCGTCGGTGTGGGGGTGATGCTGGGCGTCAGGCTGATGCTCGGCGTCACCGTGGCGCTGGGCACAACCGACGCCGTCGGCGTGAGTGTCCGTGTGGGCGTGGGGGTCATCGAGGGTGTCGGCCGGACAATGGCGTAGGCCGCCGTCCGTCCGAAGCGCTGGACGACGATCGCCGCCAGAAGCAGGAGACAAGCCAGGAAGATCAGCCGCCAACCGGCGATCGCACGCTCACGTCTCAGAAGGAAGAAGCGAAGGCGGGCTGCCGAGGCCACCCGCCGCCAGCCGATCCAGGCGGCCACAGGAGTGACCAGCAGGAGCACCATCCAGATCCACTGGACCGCCAGGTCGATCGTCACCTCTATCGGCCTCCCGGATGGGACGAAGGTGTCGTCTCCACCTTGGGAGACCATTCCACCACGATCTGCGTGGACCGCGTCCAGGAGTGGGAGAACGTGTAGACACCTTCGGAGGCGATGGACCAGGTGAGGGGTCGCGCGTCGGCGAGGATGCGCACTGGCGGTGCCGGCGCGGTGACCCACGCTTCTCCCGTTGCCGTCCGAGGCAGCTCGAGTTGGAAGCGCATTGCCCCAGCCGAGCGTTCCTGGCGTCTCACGGCGCGACCGCCCGACAGATCGAACGTGTCGCCAAGCCATCCGCCCGCGTGAACCGGCATCCGGAGCGAGGTCAGAACCACGCCGTGAGGCGGCACGGTGGGAGTGACGATGGTCTCGCCATCCACGGCGAACAGGCGTCCCGCCCAGACGTCGATGGCATGCAACCTCCCCTCTGGGAGCGCCAGCTGCCTGCGGCCAGCCTCGAGAGTCGTGGCACGCTCACTCCAGTTCACGAGGGCAACCAGCCACCAGCGTCCCGTGGCGCCGTCCAATTCGACGACGAGGGTCGACGGATAGCTCCGGTCGAACCAGTCTACCGCGCGTGCCCGAGCCACGAGCGGGGGCAGCGCCCGTCCAAGCCAGGAAAGTCGGCGAGCGTCGACCTCCGGCCAGTGATCGGAGGCGACGATGGATCCTCCCGTCAGGAAGGCGAGGGTGAGCACAGTCTGGAGCTCGTGCTCTTTCAACCCTCGAGGGGGCATCCACCGCGCCCAAGGTTGCGCCGGGTAGGAGGCGGCGCTTCGCGGACTCGGCGCCGCGTCTGCCCATCCGCTCGGGTGTGGCTGGAGCAGGACGCAGTCCGGGTCGTTGACCCACCAGCGGTGGTTCAGAGGGGCCAGGTTGATGCTGTTGCGAATGGAGTTCCGAGCCGCCGGGACGGTCGCTTCGTGGTGCATGACGAGGTCGATGCCACGGAAGTGCGGATGCCAGTGGGGTGCGACGTCTGGAGAAACGCGCAGGCTGTCGACCAACCCGATCGCCGGGCCAAGCGGGCATCCGCAGCCGATGATCCAGGCCTTCCCGGCTGCTGAGCGCATGCGTTCCAGGGCGAATCGGAAGGCCTGAGCCCTTGTCCATCTACCGTCGTGCCGTCGCCCGCGCAGGGCGCCGGCGTAGAGGAAGTCCAGCTTCAGGACCTGGAAGCCCCACGTCTGAACGGCCGTTTCCATCAGAGACGCAAGATGGTCGAGTGCCTCCGGGTTCGATCCATCGATGGCCCAGGGGAACAGGTTTCCCACCAGACCGATCGGGACTGGCTTGCCGCGATCGTCGCGCAGGATCCAAGCTGGGTGTTCGCGGGCCAGGTCACTGGATGGAGCCGCCACGAACGGCGCCATCCACAGCCCCGGCCTCACTCCCTCGTGACCAGCCCTGCCGGCGAGGTCCGCCGGCCCGTGCGGGAACTTGGGCCAAGGCGGCGCCCAGTCGCCGATGGCGCGCTCATAGCCGTCGTCGAGAAGGAAAACGTCCAGCGGAAGCTCGTCACGTCGGCCAGCGAGCCACGCCAGATTCTCCCGCGCGGCTTCTTCATCTACGTGGCTGAACCAGCGATACCACGAACACCAGCCGGAGATGGAGTCATGGGTCGGTGGCGTGCGGTTGCCGAACCCAACCCGAGCGGCGGCTTCCAGGTACGGACCCAGCGGATCCGGGTCGTCGATCGCCACCGGCTGCAGGTAGGCCCAATCCGTAACAAAGGATCGGCCGGCAGTCAGCGGGATGTCGTCGCCGTCGCTCCACAAATGGAGGCCGGCTGCATCGCGGTAGAGCTCGATGTCGAGGCTGGAGAAGGCGGCCAGCTCGGACAGGACCCCCACCAGCCACCCCACCCTGCGCGTACGGCTACCGACCACGGCCCACATTTCGGAAGACATGCGCCCTGCGCCTCGCGGCACGCGTCGTCCGGGAGGCTCGCGCGAAGGCTTGAGGATCGGCCCGAGGCGCGTGCGCGGATACCGATCGTGTCGACCGAGGCTCCCGGCGAATCCGAAACTCTGCCAGCCCGTGACGAAAGCCGCCGGCTCGTCCAGGCCCTCGATCTCGGCCAGCGCCGTCCGGCCCACGGGTCCGTGGAGCAGGTCGACGGCGGCCAGGTGGGAGTTGCAGGCCTCGCCTCCCTCAAGGCGTATTCTCCAAAGAAGAGCCGCCGGGGACGAGGACACGGCCCACTCGATCGACCCCGTCAGGCTCGAGTCGGGCGCGCGAAAGGTGGTGGTGAGCCCATGGGCGCGGCCCAGGGGCGTGTCATGGTTCGATCGGCCAATGGAGACGACGTCGATGCGTTGCGGGCGCGCCGGGGACGAGCGACCGCCGACCCGGCAGCGAAGCGAAGTCATCGCCGACAGCTTGAGCGCGCGCCCGCCGACTTCCGCCTCCAGCGACCATGACGTGGACCTCTCGTCGAGGCGGAACACGAGAGCTCGATTCGTCAGGGTGATCGTCATGGGGAGGCGCCGAACCCGGCGCCGAGAGCGCGCTCCGGGTCCGGAAGTGGATTATACCGTCGCCTCCTCTGGGGCTCAGAGGAGCACTGCCGACGGACGAGGTTCGGCTTGACTAGACGACGGTGAAGTACGTGTAGTGGTAGAGGATCCGGCCGTCGCGCAGACCGAGGGTGTCGTTGCCGTCCAGCACCGCCCCACGATCGCTGCGCGCCGTCCAGGTGAACTGACGGGTGGACCCGCTCCCGTTCTTTCCGGTGACCTTGAACTCCGCGTTGGGCAGAAGCTTCGTCAGGAGCTGGTCGTACCATTTCTTGACGGCGGTCTTGCCCACCACCGTGCGCTCCCCGGTGACGTGGGCGGCGTTGTCCAGGTAGAGGCCTGAGATCAGGCCGGTGTCCTTCTGGTTGATGCGGCCGATCAGGCGCTCCGGCATGTCGGCCACCTGGTTCTCGCCCGGCCAATCGAACGCGGCGACGGCATTCCACAGATCGATCATGCTCGACCGCGTGGCGAAGTCGTAGGCCCAGAAGTTGGCGGCGGCGATCCCCATCTCGCGCGTCTTGCGCAGGAAGCGCGTGACCTCGTCGGCCGTCGGCCGCCAGGCGTTGTGGTTGTAGGTCGGGCCGGTGACCAGGATCGGGCGCGCCGGTTGCAGGGCGGCGTACTGTGCCACGCTCCGCTCCAGCTGCTCCTCGGGATTGTGGGCGAACTCGAAGTAGACCTGAGGCATGGAGAAGTCGCAGCGCTCGAGGAACTGAGCGTAGGGCACTTGATAATGAATCTGAGGATACCGGTACGAGCTGAAACCGATGGGCGTCTGGCCGAGACCGGCTCGCAGCTCCTGCATGAACCGCTGCGCCGCCACCTTCTTGCCCGGTTGCTTGTATTCCTTCTCGGCATCGATGACGTAGCCGTCGAGGCCGAGCGTCTTCATGCGCTGGATGGCGATGCGGGCTTCGCCGATCGGATCATCGCCGCGGACGTAGTGCCAGCCCCAGACTTGAATCCCGGCGGTCTTGAGGGCCTGGGCCACCGGAGGGATGTAGTCGATCTTGCGCTGGTAGTCGTAGTTGTAGATCCAGTTCGAGCCGTCGGCGATCTTGATCAGCACGTGGCTCAGGTGCGCGGCCGAACAGCGGGCGGCGATGGCCGCCGGGTTGCCGCCATCGCACTTGGGGACCTGCCACATGAAGTAGCCCTTACCCTTCAGGCCCATCGCCTCTCCCTTGCCGTGCCCCGCGCCGCACCGCATCGCGGCCGTAGCGCGCTCGTATGGCATCGATCGCCGCCAGCAGCCGGCCGTCCTGCTGCCACGAGGCATCGAACAGGCCGAGCTGTCGCATCCGATCCCCCAGGTTCGCCACCCCCACGCCGATCAGCCGCACCTTCCGGCCGGGCTTCCAGACGCTCTCGAACAGCCCTCGCGCCGCAGCATAGATCTCACGGTCCTGATCGGTCGGCTGTTCGAGACTCACCTGCCGCGTCAGCGTCGTGAAATCGGGCCAACGCAGTTTCAGTCGGACGGTCGTCCCGGCCATGCCGGCTTCCCGCAACCTTGCGCCCACGTCGTCGCTCAGCTCGCGCAGTTTCGCGTTCAGGATGGCCCCATCAGCCACGTCACGGGCGAAGGTGGTCTCGCTGGACATCGAGCGGGCTTCCCGGCCCTCTTCCACCGGGCGGTCATCTTCGCCACGGGCTCTGGCTGCAAGATCGATGCCATGAGGCCCGAACTCCTCCGTCAGTTGGCTGTCGGAGAGTTGGGCGAGGTCGCCGATGGTTCGCAGGCCGAGGGGCTGCAGCCGCTCTCGGGTGCGAGGGCCGACACCCCACAGCATCTCGATCGGCAGCGGCGCCAGGAAGGCGGCTTCCCTGCCCGGTGGGACGACCACCAGGCCGCGGGGTTTGCCGACTTCGGTGGCGATCTTGGCCACCAGTTTGTTGCTCGCCACGCCCCAGGAGGTCGGCAGGCGGCAGCTGCGATCGATGGCGGCGCGCAGGCTCCGGGCGATCTCCTCACCGGGCCGGGGGTCGTCCGAGACGTCGAGGAAGGCTTCGTCCACCGAGATTTGCTCGACGACGGGGGCCGAATCGCGCAGGATCTGCATCACGCGTTCCGACTCCCGGCCGTACGCGCCGTGGCGCGGTGTGACGACGATCAGGTCTGGGCAGAGGCGCAGCGCTCGGGCCGTCGGCATGGCCGAGCGGACCCCGAACGGACGGGCGGCGTACGAGGCCGATGAGACAACCCCACGTCCGCCCGGCGAGCCGCCTACGACGAACGCCTTCCCTCGCAAATCGGGATTGAGGTTCTCCTCCACGCTGCAGAAGAACGCGTCGAGGTCCATGTGGAGGATGGTGCGGGATGGAGTCATCAGTTATCAGTTACCAGCGAACGGGTGCCGAGGAAAGCACGCGGGAACTGAGCAACCATGACCGACGACGTCGACCGGTGACTGACGACTGACGCCTCCTCCTCACGGACATTGACACCACTGCCCACGCCGTTACAATGAGCCCAGATCTTCACAGGAGGGTCCGCGTGCGAACGTGCTCGGTATGCCGAAAGCAATCCCCGGACGATGTACGACAATGCCCCTACTGCGGGTCAGATTTGGACCAGTCCTCCACGACCGCCGTCGCCCTGCAGCGTCTGCGAGCCAACGACCGCGTGAGCCGTATCCGCCTGGCCGTCGGCGACGACGCCTGCCCCGCCTGTCGCCAGGCCGAAGGCGAGTACCAGAAAGACCAGGTCCCATCTCTGCCCACCAAGGGCTGCTCGCACGCCCTCGGTTGCCGTTGCTTCTACGAGCCCGCATTGGTCGAGATCTACCCCTAGCTTGACCCGCCCGGACCACCGCTCGCCTCATCTCGTAGGAGGGGGCCCGCCCGTGCTGTCACCTCGCGTCCCGTCCTCCATCGCTTGAAGCTGCCGGCGCAGCAGGGCCTCGGCCTCAGCAACCGTACGGACGTCTCCAGCGGCTTGAGCCTCGCGTAGATCCTCCAGCAGACGGCCCACCGCTGGCCCGGCCGGCAACCCCAGCAACTCCATGACCGCATCGCCGTTCAACAGCAACGCGGGATCAACCTGTTGGTCCCGCTTCTCAAACCAGGTCTCGAACAACGCGTGGACCGTTGCGACGCGCCTGGACCAGGCAGCCTCGGGCACCGGGGGCACGTGTTTGCCGAGCAAGTCGGCAAGCGACAGCAGCCCGATCCCGATGCCGGCGGCTTGCGTGGAACGGTAGTAGCGGTAGAGCGCCCGTCGCGTGGACCCATCCTTCTTCTCGACCCACCCGGGCCTCATATGGTCGGCCACGAGTCGTTCCAACTCAGCCGTCTCCGCCAGGCTGAGGGCCAGCCGCCGCGCGATCTCCACCGCCATCGCCGCGCTGACCGCCTCGTGCCCCAGGAAACGGATCACGCCCTCGGCATCGCGCGCATAGGTGCGGCTCTTCCCCACATCATGGACGAGAGTGGCCAGGTAGAGGAGCTGACGCCGGGTCCGACCGAAGCTCAGGCTGTGACTCAGATACTCCGCCAGCGGGGCCCGATACGGGCCCAGGCTGTGCAGCAGCCAGCCCGCCGCCAAATCGGCCGCCCGATCTTCTTCCTGAGGTTCGAGAAGCCACAGGACTCGATCCAGCCCGGCCACGACCGCCAGGGTGTGCGTGAACGCGTCGTAGGCGTGCGCCGCGGGCT
>DATIFK010000140.1:0-16866 GCA_035455265.1 Anaerolineales bacterium | reverse complement strand
CAGCCGCGCGTCGTCCAGTACGCCTCCCCGGCGAGCATTTTCGATCTGTTTCGGTACGCCCTTCGGCGAGGCTCGTTACCCAGCATGTCGGACGTCCTGACCTGGATCGGTCATCCGTCGATGGAGGCGATCTGGCTTGGTCCCTAGGGCGCGGCCCAGCGCTGTCACCGGGCGGTGTCGCCAGGCCCGCTCGGCGGGGGCCGGGAGCCTGGCGCGAAGGAAATCACAACTCGGCATCACCCTGATCGTCTGGGCCCAATTACCCCTTGCCCCGTTTGCCTGGTCTCCCTAGATTGGAGGGGGACCCGTCCACCCGCCACAACGACCAGGAAGGGAGACAGGATGGAAGCGCAGCCCCAGCAACTTCAGCAGGATCGAAGCCTGCTCGAGGCGAAGATGCGCCTCGAGGTCCGAGCCCGCAACGGTTCGGGGTGGTTCTACTGGATCGCCGGGCTCTCCCTGATCAACTCGGTCATCGCGCTTTCCGGGGCCACCTGGACGTTCCTGTTTGGGATGGCCATTACCCAGGTCATCGATGGCATGTCCCTCGGCATCCAACGGTCCGCCGGTTTGCAGGGTTTCAACCTTGTGTCCCTCATCGCTCTGGCGTTGGACGCCGTGGTCGCTCTCATCGTGGGTGTCTTTGGGTACTTCGCCCGAAAGGGCAACCAGACGGTTTACATCTTCGGCATGGTCCTCTACGCCCTCGACGCGGTCGTGACCCTCCTCTTCCAGGACTGGCTGGGCTTCCTCTTCCATCTTCTGGCGCTGGGCGGTCTCTGGAGCGGCCTGGCGGCCCAACGCAAGCTGACCGCGACCTACGGGACCACCTCAGCCCCGACCTGAGCGGCTGACCCTGCCTCTCCTACGGCCTGCCTCACCCGCGACCTCCGGGGTTTCTTGGCGCGTGTCGACCTAGCAGGAATGGTCGCGCTCCCTTGTCAACCTGGGATCTTCATCCGCGTCAAAGGGCCGCGCTCGAGGTGGAATGCGTAGTGGGGAAAAGCAGGCGCCCAACAGGAACGAGGCCGGTTGAGGCAAGCTCCAGGGCGAGACAGGACCACCGTCAGGCGCAGGCGTCGCGCAGCTTCAGTCGCCTCAACAAGAGGGCGTTCAGGGTCACGATGATCGTGCTGACCGACATGAAGACCGCCCCCGACGCCGGCGAGAGGACGATCCCGAAGGGGGCGAGCACGCCGGCGGCAGAACCACACACAAAGGGACGGTCGCATCGACCGCCGGCCCAGCGGCGACGGTGCAGTTGCGGGTCTAGACCTGCGCCAGCATACGGCGCATCTCCTCGAACTGCTCCTTCGTGATCTCGCCGTTGGCATAGCGCCGCTTGAGGACGTCGAGCGGCGTCTCACCGCCCTGCGAAGTCATCGGCCCAGGTGAGCTGCCGCGCGACGCCGCCCGGGTCGCCCAGACGATCGCCGCGACGAAGACACCGACAACGAGGACCAGCAGAACAGGCCACACGAGCATCATCCCCATCATGCCCCAACCTCCCGACATCCAAGGTCCCATCATTCCCCAGCCGTAGCCTCGGCCCCAGGCCGGGAAGAAGACCGGACTGAAGCCAAGCACCAGCAGAACGATGAGAATCGCGCCTCCGATGATCCATCCCGTCTTACCCATGATGACCGGTCTCCCAAGCGTTCGACGTATCCCCGGTGGTCAAGGGTTCGGCCTTATCCATACCCAGCACCCGCTTCATCTCCTCGAACTGCTCAGTGGAGATTTCCCCGAGGGCATAGCGGCGCTGGAGGATCTCGAGGGGGTTTCCCGGCGACCCTTCGGGCCTGGTGGCGTCCACATGGCCCTGTTCATGATCCATCGAATGCCCCATCATGCAACACATGGTTTCCTCCAGGCCGCGGCCTGTCGCGGCCAACTAGCGCGAATGCACCGTCATCGTACCGACCATTCCCGCCTCCTTGTGGCCCGGTACGGTGCAGAAGAATTCATAGGTCCCCGGCTTGGTCGGGGTGAACTCGATCGTGTTGCTCATTCCCACCGCCGCGGCCATGTGGAGCTGGGCCTGTTCGCCCATGGCGGTCATGTCGTGCCCTTCCATCGGCACGGATGTCGCCGCCATCGTCTCCATCGGCATTTCCAGGATCGAGAAGTCATGCTCGAGCGTGCCCTCGTTCATCATCGTCAGGCGCACGGGGACGCCGGCGGTCACCTCGAGGGTGTTCGGTGTGAAGCTAAAGTCCGCCGCTGTCAGGCTCAACTCCTGGACCGGCGGCCCGGCACAGGCACCCAGGATCAATCCCAGAGCGGGTAGAACCACGGCCATCCCTCTTCGCATCCCACTCACTCCTTTGACGTGATGGTTACATTTTCTGCCTCGGTTGGATTCCTGCCATGCGCCAAATGGCGCGGTCAGCCTGGCCGTACGGCGCCGGGGTGCACAGGCGGCCTCAGCGGATCCCCGCCGCAGGTCGAAGCCGTGCTCCCCGCTCTGAGGGACCTGGACTTCGACCATCAGACGGGCAAGGCGACCGACGACGATTGCGCGGGCGCGGCGTGCCCGTCGCGCGTCCTTGGCGGTTGTAATGGCGACACGTTCTGCACTATTTGCGGCCGGCGTCTGCAGCCGGAGCAGCTCGCGTCCCACTTGTCCAATCCCCGCTGAGGTCGTCCTCGAACAGAAAGCCTGAGTCTCGGTCGTCGCGCCGTCTTCGGGCCCCTAGCGTACTGAACTCACTAGAGGGCGTGTTCCGCCAGATACTCCGCCCGGCAGCCCCTCGAGCAGAAGTACACCGTCGTCCCATTGAGTTGCGCCGAGGCTGCAGCACCCTCGCGTTCGATCGACATCCCGCACACCGGGTCGATCACCATCGTCGTCGTTTCCTTGAACTCACCGTCCTCCAGCCAGAGCACACGGTCGGCGATGTCCTTGATGCGCTGGTCGTGGCTGACGATCACGACGCTGCGCCCCTGCTCTTTGGCGATCGACCGGAGCAAGCGCATGATGTCATGACCGATCTTCGAGTCGAGGTTGGCCGTCGGTTCGTCGGCGAACAGGATCGCCGGGTCGTTGATCAACGCCCGGGCGATCGCCACGCGCTGCTTCTCCCCGCCGGAGAGCTTCTCGGGTAGGAAGCTCAGCCGCTCGCCAAGTCCCAGCCGCGTCAACTCGGCCGCGGCTCGCGACCGGGCCTCGCCGTTCTTGCGCCCGGCCAAGCCGGCCACCAAAGCCACGTTCTCCAGAGCGGTCAGCGCCGACAGCAGGTTGAAATCCTGGAAGACGAAGCCGAACTGCCGCAGGCGGACCTCCGGCAGCCGGCCTTCATCCAGCTCGCTGATGACCTGCCCGTTCAGCCGGATCGTGCCCTCCGTGGGCTTGAGCAGGGCCCCGAGCATCATCAGCAGCGTGGTCTTTCCCGATCCGGAAGGCCCCATGATCAGCACCACCTCCCCCGGATCGATGGTCAGCGACACACGGCGCACCGCGGTCACCTCCGTGGGGCCCGAGCCGAACCGTTTGGTGACATCGAGGACCTGGAGGGTCGAGCTCGCCACGTTATCTCCTTCGGAAGACCAGCGCCGGGTCCAACCCGCGGATCTGGCGGATCGGCAGCAGCGCCGAGGCGCCGGCAAAGGTGAGGGCTGCCACGCCGGCCTTGCCTAGCGCCGCGGCTCGAATCTGCAAACCCAGGTTGGCGGAGAACAGAGGCATGATGGCCGCCAGGCCCAGCGTGAACATCAACCCTACGGCCAGGCCCAGGGCGACGCTGACCAGCGCCTGCACCCCCACCGTGAGGTAGAGGTCTCGATTGTGCGCTCCCAGCGCCTTCAACATGCCATACTCCGCGCGACGGCCGAGCGTGGCCGTATAGACGGTGAGCGACATCACCGCCAATCCGATCAGAAAGCCGACCAGATTCATGATGGCCATGAGGTCGGTGCTCATGTCGCGCACCACTTTGCGCTCCTGCGCCGCGAACTCCTCGCGTGTTTGCGCGGTGACCCCGCGGACTTGAGATTCGATCCGCCGGGCGACCTCTTCCGCTGATGCGCCGGGTTCCAGGCGCACGAGCAGAAAGCTGGCCACCCGGGGATTGGCCAGCAGTCCAGCGAAGTCCGTGCTGGAGATGAAGGCAATGGAGTTGGTCAGGCTGGCCGTCCCGGCGGAGAGCCCGACCACGTCGAACTCTTCCCCGAGGATCTGGACGGTGTCGCCCAAGCCGATGCCGGAAGCCTCGGCGATGCCCTGGTCGATCACGGCGCCGCCGCGGCCGGGGTTGGCCCCGCCGGAACGGATCACGGACGGCGTCCCGGCGAGCGCCCGGTCGGGCAGACCGATGATGTATGCGACGGCCCGCTCCGGTCCTGCCTCGACAACGTTGGTCAGATACAGGATGGGCGTCACCGATTCCACTCCGTCCACCCGGGCGACGCCGCTCGCCAGCGAGGACGAGAACGAGGACGAGGCCATGTGCATATTGCGCACGCCCTCTTGCGACACCCAAACATCCGCGCCGCTGGTGTCGATATAGGCCGTGACGCGCGCCTCGATCCAGCCGACAACGGCGTCCAACGCCAGGATCAGCATGAGCGCCAGGGCCACGCCCCCCACCGAAATGGCCAGTCGGGCCCGACTCTGGAACAGGTTGCGGAGCGCCAGGCGCGTCATCCCTGTGCCTCATCCAGGTACGTCATGGCCGGCCCAGGGATCATCGACGAAACACCTCGGCCGGGGCGAGGCGCGCTACGACCCGCGCAGGAAGCAGGGCGGCCACCAGGGCCATCCCCAAACCGATGACGACCGCCCGCCCGGTCATGTCGGCCTGAAGCACGACCAGGAACTGCGGACGGGCGGCCATGATCAGCGTGCCCGCCGCCCGCGCCAATCCCATCCCAAGGACCGTCCCGAGGATCGCCGCCAGCAAGGCCTGGGCCAGGACCACCTGGTAGAGCAGCCGGTTCCGGGCGCCCAGGGCCTTGAGCACTCCGTATTCCCGCTGACGTTCTACCGTGGCCGTGTAGATCACCAGGCCGACCACCAGCGCACCGACCAGGAAGGCGATACCGGTCATCAGGCGCACCGGCGCGGAGAAGAAACGGCCGAAGAGCCGCGAGTCATTGGCTGCCATCTCCGACTTGAGCATCACCTCCAGGTCGTCCAGCCGGCCGATCCGATCGCGCACTGCCTCGGGTGGCTGCCCGTCCCTCACCGACACCAGCAGATAGCTCGTCGCCCCAGGGGCGCGCAGCAATTCCTCGACCGCCGGCTTGCGCAGGAAGATGAAGCTCGTCATCCACGAGGCCGTCCCGGCGGAGAGCCCCACGATCCGAAAGTCCTTGTCCATCACTGCGACCAGGTCGCCGATTCCAAGGCCGTGCCGCTCGGCGAGCACCCGGTCAAAGACCATTTCCCTGTCGGTGCGCGGCTCGCGCCCCTCGGCGATCTCCCATGGCCCACCCCCGATCTCGACCGAATAGCCGATCAAGTAGACCGGCTGCTTCTTGCCGTGCAGGTCGAGGATGACGAAGCGCGAGAGGATGGGCACAACGTCGTTGACCCCCGTGATCCCCGCAACCCGATCGTCCGTGCCCGGCGGCAGGAGCGAGGTGGCCCCAAGCAGGTTCTGCACGCCGCCTTGAGCGACGATGATCGATGCCTTGCTGTGATCCAGGTATGCGGTGATCTGGCGAAACATGCCGACCAGCAGGCCGTCCAGGATGAGCACCAGCATGATGGCCAGCGCCACTCCGCCGACGCTCAGGGCCAGCCGGGTCTTCTCCTGCGTCAGATTTCGCTGGGCGATCAGCATGGTCCGAGCGTCCTCGCGCAAGCCAACACGCCCGTGCCTTCTCCGGACTCGCCCATCGAACACGGCGCGGGATGCGCCGAGGGGGCGGCCTTCTATCCATCACAGTCTAGGTGGCGGGGGCGTTGGTACCTAGCGCCGATTGCACGGGGGCCGCCGGGCCGTCTGGCGTCCACGCCCGCAGGCGGAGTGGCCTGGACTACGGATGGGGAGGAGGCGAAGCGGCGCCCGTGGGGGCCAGCGCGCCGCCCACTGTCATTCGATGGGGAGTACCCGCTTCGATGCGGCTAGGCGGCTGGGCGCAGCTTCAGCCGCCTCAACAACTGGGCGTTCAGGGCAACGATGATCGTGCTGACCGACATGAATACCGCTCCCAGCGCCGGCGAAAGAACAATCCCGATCGGGGCGAGCACGCCGGCGGCCAGCGGCAGGGCCACGACGTTGTAGCCGGTGGCCCAGGCCAGGTTCTGGACCATCTTCCGGTAGCTGGCGCGGCTGAGCTCGATGACGTTGACGGCGTCGAGAGGGTCGCTGCGAACCAGGATGATGCCGGCCGACTCGACCGCCACGTCCGTGCCGCTGCCGATGGCGATGCCGACGTCGGCACGCGTCAGGGCCGGCGCGTCGTTCACCCCGTCGCCGACCATGGCGACGCGCTTGCCCTGAGCCTGAAGCTCCGCCACCTTGCGGTCCTTGTGCTCCGGCAAGACCTCCGCCAAGACGGTATCGATGCCGAGCTCCTTCGCCACCGACTCGGCCACCGCCCGGCTGTCACCGGTCAGCATCGCCACCTCGACTCCCAGCTCGTGCAGCCGATCGACAGCCCTCTTGCTTTCCGGCCGGATCACGTCGGCCAGGGCCAGGCTGGCGACGACTTGATCCCCGACGACCACGTGCACGACCGTCTGGCCGGCGGCGGAAGCCTTTTTCTCCATCGCCGCCAGCTCCGCCGGAAGAAAGCGCCCCAGCATTTCCAGCAGCCGCGGCCCGCCGACATACGCCGTTTGCCCTTCGACCGTGGCGCGCGCCCCGCGGCCCTTGACAGCTTCAAAGGCGGTCACGCGCGGCAACGAGAGTCCGCGCTCTTGTGCCGTCCGCCGGATCGCCCGCGCCAGGGTATGCTCCGAGTCGCCTTCGACGGCCGCCGCCAGGGCCAGCGCCCGCGACTCGTCCCAGCCCGGCACCGTCGCCAGGCCGACGACGCCGAACTCCCCTTTCGTCAGCGTGCCCGTCTTGTCGAAGATCATCGTGTCGATGTCGCGAGCGCGTTCGAGAGCCAGTCGGTCGCGGATCAGCAGTCCGTTGCGCGCTCCGATCGTCGTCGTGATGGCCACCACCAGCGGGATGGCCAGACCCAGTGCGTGGGGGCAGGCGATCACCAGCACCGTCGCCACGCGGGCGATGACCTCGACGTTGAACCCGATGGCGATCGTCCAGGCGACGGCCGTGAGCGCGGCGACGGCCAGGGCGATGTAGAACAACCATCCGGCGGCTTTGTCGGCCAGCAACTGCGTCCGCGATTTGCTCTCCTGGGCCTGGCGCACCAGGCGCATGATCCCCGCCAGGGCGGTGCCTTCGCCGGTGGCGGTCACGCGAACGCGCAGGCTGCCGTCGCCGTTGATCGTGCCGGCGATGACCTTGTCGCCGGCATGCTTGGACAGCGGCCGCGATTCGCCCGTGATCATGGACTCGTTGATGTCGGACTCCCCCTCCTCGATCAACCCGTCGGCCGGCAGGCTTGCCCCCGGCCGCACCAGCAGGCGGTCGTCCTTCGCCAGCTGATCGACGCGCACCGTCTCCACCGATCCGTCGTCTCGCAGGCGCTCGGCGGTGTCGGGCATCAGGCGCGCCAGCTCGTTGAGGGCTCCCGACGCCTGACGCACGCTGCGCATTTCGAGCCAGTGGCCGAGCAGCATGATGTCGATCAGCGTCGCCAGCTCCCAGAAGAACGTCTCGCCCGCAGGCAGGACCAGCGCCGCCAGGCTGTAGACAAAGGCGACGCTGATCGCCAGCGAGATGAGCATCATCATGCCGGGCCGGCGCTCGCGCACTTCCGGGACGGCCATGCGCAGGAAGGGCAACCCCCCGTAGGCGAAGACGGCGACGGCCAGTACCGGCGCGATCCACTCGCTCAGCGGAACAGCGGGCGCGCGGAAGCGAAACCAGGTCTGGATGGCGGGGCTGTAGAGAAGAATCGGAACGGAGAGAAGGAGGCAGATCCAGAACCGGCGCCGGAAAAGCTCTTCATGTCCCGTGTGGTCGACATGGGCCTGAGGGCCCGGCCCTTCGTGGCCCATGGCAGCGTGATCCATGGCCCCATGGTCGGGTGGCACGGGAGTCCTCGCGCCGTGGGAAGGCTCGGCGTGACCGTGCTCGTGTCCGGCATGGGTCATGGAATCGACATGTCCGGGTGCCTCAGGGTGCGAATGGTCGCCGTGCTGGCTGGCTCCCGCGCCGCCAGGCGCGACACGATCGTGGCCGGCCTCATCATGGGTCGCATCGTGATTCCCGGTACGCGTTAGCCGCCGTTCGTCTCTCATCACACTCCTCCTGGCCAACCGTCATCCTTGGCAGGACACCATCTCGACGAAGACGTAGTCTCTCCGGCACAAGATGGAACCGGCATCAAGTTGGAGCCGATCTACGCCGAGGGCATTCTGTGCCGTACCGCCGTCCCTCGCTCCATCGCGCGGGCAGAAGGGCCGATCCTTGCTTTGGAGGACGCCGTCGCGCACTCGGGCAGGCGCGCCCAGCGGGAGCGGCCCCAGCCTCGCGATGGGGACCGGGCGGCTGCCTGTCAGGCCCGAATCTCCATCATCCGAAGGATGTCGGAGGGCATCACCTCCCGCAGGCCAAACGTCCGGCCCTCGAGGAGTCGAATCGACAGGTCCAACAGGCGGGCCGTGGAGTCGTCGAACTCCGCGCGCAACATCCCCATGTCCAACAAAGCCGGCGGGAGGCTCGGGAAGGCTTGGGGGGACGCCAGGATCGCGGATTTGGAAAGCTTGCGTCCGTCTTCTGCGGCAACGACCGGAAACAGGAAGCGAGGGGGGATTCGATCGTCGGTTGCAAGGAGGCCGTGAATGTGGTCCACCTTGGGGAGGAATGGCTCCCAGTCGAATCCCTTGACCATGACGCTCAGCACGTCCCTCTTGGCAGTGGCCAACCGCTCCTTGACGACGTTTCTGTAGATCGTCTCCAGGTTGAGAAAGGCGGTGCGGCAGGTCAATGGTATGGAATACTCTCCATGATGACAGCAGTCCGTCGTGAGGATCGCTGCAGAACTGCTCGCAAGTTGGACCGAGGGGGGAGAGCCGCCGTTGAAGAGTCCGCACTCAGGGCATGGGAAGCCGAGCCCCCGGACGCCGGACGGTATCCCGGGCCAGAATATGCCCAAGACGTGGTCCCGGATGACATCCCATGATTGGAGGGTATCCAGGACGGCCGCGCGGAACTCCGGTTGAGACTGTGTCTGGGAATACGTCTCCGCTTCGACCGAGCAGCCCGTCATCCCACTGAGTTCGCGCAGGAAGGGGAGGTAGTTCACTTCGACAAGGGAGGTCGTTTCCCCGGCGGCCTTCGCCTGGCGTATCGAGTGAAAGTGAGTTTCTTGATGGACTTCCGCGAGGGGAGCCGGATCATTGTCGAGGAATTGAATCCGGACCCGGGCTGGCAGGCCGAAGTGCCCTGCCGCCCTCGAGGCGAGCCCGAAGGACGATGCCAGGACGAGGTACGTTCCGACATGGGGCTCGGCATTCAACCGGATGCCGACCCACACTTCGAGCGCCGACGTCTCACGCCGCATCCGCGCCGACATCGCATCGGCATAGACGCGAAACCACTCGCCCCTCACCGCCGGCGGCTGATCGCCTATGCTCACCTCCCGTGGCCTTCCCAATCCCCCGAAGGACAATGGTAGCCTGGACGGGCGAGATTCCAGAGGGTCGTCGCCTGCCGCCTAGCCCGCCGCGCCGATGACTCTCCCCCAAGACCTAGAACAGCACGTCCCCGCGCCAGCGGTACCACAACCAGCCGATCGGCACCCCCACCGCGGCTCCGACCGCGCCCGCCAACCAGTGGATCGGGTGCGGTCGCGAAGCGAGGATGAGACGTCCGACAATGAGGTACCCGCCAAAACCCAGACCGACCGCCCACAGGTAGACTACGAAGGGCCATTCGCGGCGTCTCGTCTCCGCCGACTTCCGGCCCTTCACCGACCCCTTCGCCATGCCCAAATCCTTTCCTTAGGCAACGGACGAGGACCTCGAGGGATGGTACGCCACCGTCGCCTTGTCAGCCGATGGGATAGGCCCGGTACTCGTGCCGTCCGTCGCCTCCGGCCAGCGCGACCGCGTGCAACAGATCGGCGACAGAGGCCAATCCAGGGTTGAAGACCACGTCGGCGTGGCCCGATTCCAGGTCGACGTCGACCGATTGGACGCCGTATACCTGCAGCAACCGATTGCGGACGCGGTTGACGCAGTTGGAGCAGCCCATTCCCTCCACTGTCAGTTGGGCGCGCGTTGACGCCCGTCTCTCTTCGACCGACGGCGCTTTGTGCATTGCGTCTACATGGCAGCCTTCGTCCATTCGGATTTCCTCCTGACCGCGATCTCGGATCAAGACGTGCCTTCGGCCAGCCGGCCTCCGCTCAGGTAGCCGAGGTAGGCCGGCACCAGGGGCAGGACGCATGGACTCAGAAACGACAAAAGGCCGGCGGCGATCGCCGCCAGGTACGTCGGCGAAGCGGAGGCGACCCCCAGGTCGAGGTAGAAACCGTTGCGCTGGGCCCAGATCGCGATCAGCGTCATCCGGTTGGTCACCATCAGCACCCCGATGGCGACGAGGAACAATCCGCTCACGACTTGAAGGGTGCGTTGGTAGGGCCGCAGCCGCCTGACCACGTTCAGGGCCCGCCCCAACATCAGCGCCAGGATCAGGAAGGGGATCGCCAGGCCGAGGGCATACCCGGAGGCGAGCACCATCGCCTGCCCGGTCGTCGCCTCGGCCAGCCCAAGCGTCAGGATGGCTCCCAGCGTCGCGCCGATGCAGGGCGACCAGCCGGCGGCAAACAGCACACCGAAGATCCCGGAGTTCACCAGCGTGTGCGCGCGAGGCTTGGCCAGCAGGCGTGTATCGCGCAGCAACCAGGGGAGGTGGATGACGTCCGCCGTCCATAAACCGAACAGGATGACGACGACGCCGCCCACCCGGCCGAGCAGCGACTTGTAGGCCCCGAACAGGCCTCCCAACGCGGTCGCCGCTCCACCCCAGCCGACGATGAACAGGATGGAGAAGCCAAGGACGAACGCGACGGCATGTGGGAACGTCTTCTCGGAAAGTCCGCTGGCCCGCTGGCGGGCCTCCGCGGCCTCCAATGCACTGGGTCCGGAGAACGTCTGTGGGAGTCTCACCGCCATGGACCCTATCGAGGCGTCAGCTCCCAGGTGAATACCCGTTTGGCCACGTCGGTGTCGCGGATGACCAGGGTCAGTGTGGACGCCCCTTCCAGAACGGGCGTTCCCTCGGCTGTACGGGCCGGGAAGGAGAGCGTGCCTCCATAGTGGTGGCCGCCCCCGACGGGCCAGCTGACACCCTGGACTTCGACGCCCGAGTCGGTGATGAGCACCGATTGCGCCGCCAGATCCCAACCGACGTCGACCGAATGGGTGTTCATGCTGACGTCGAAGTCGAGCGTCTCACCCGGCGAGCCGAGGTTGAGAGGCGTGACCTGGAAGACCACGGAGCCTTGGTCATCGGTGCGCGTCTCGCCCGTGGTCGCCGGCTCCGGCGAGGGCGGGTTCGGCGCCGTCGCGCTGGGAACCGTCGTTCGAGTTGCGCTTCCCGCCGGCGTAGGGGCCGAAGGCGCGGCTTGCGCACATCCTGCGAGGAGCACCCCCATCGCCAGAACACCGGTAAGTGCCGTTTTCATGCGGTCGCCTCCACCTGCGTCGGCCGGGCCGCGCCGTGTTGAGTCACGCGCCGCAGTTCGCGCGCCATGAGGGCGATCCCGGCCAGATTGGTCAACAGCCCGACGATCAGGAAGGGGGTCTTCCACTCCGCGAGAAACGCCGCCGCGGCGCTCAGACCCAACAGCGGAAGCACATCGGTCACGTGATGGGCGCAACACGCCGCCATCGCGGCTGTGGATAGGCCGCCTCCGGCAACCGATGTCACTCCACCCGTCACGGTGCGCACCCCCGTTGCCAGCTTGAGCCGCGCAAAGAGCCCAGCCTGGACTCCGAAGCCCACCAGGATCGGTGCCACGAACAGCCGATCCTGCCAGAAGAGGTCCAGCGCGTGCGCCGGCGATTCCGCCAGCGAAACGATCCCCAGGTAGACGCCGGCCAGCAGGAAGCTCCCAAACAGGCCGGCGGCAAGCGGGATCCATACTCGACGGCTCGACGAGGGGCGCGCCATCCCGACTTCCACCTCCATCGCCGTCAAGGCTAGCCGACCTTCGCACAGAGCCTCAGCGCCCTTTGGCCCCGACCCGGCCCCGCCATTCGGCTTATGCTCTGGCGCGGCGAAAGCACCTTCCCGGCAAGGCCAAGCCAGGCTAGAGTCGGTCCATGGCTGCCAACGTTCCCCCAGCCGACATCAGGCGGAAGCAGTCGATCCGGTTCCTGCCGGCGCTCCGATTCGGGTGGCTCACGCCTCTCTATGACCCGGTACTCCGCTGGTTGATGCAGGAGGCGACGTTCAAACGAGAGCTGCTGCGCCAGGCGGCGCTCGAGCCCGGCATGCGCATCCTCGATCTGGGTTGCGGCACCGGCACTCTGACCCTGCTGGCCAAGCAGACCTACCCCGACACCGAGTGGGTCGGTATCGACCCCGATCCTGAAATCCTGGCGCGCGCCAGGGCCAAAGCGGAGCGCGCCCACGTTTCCATCACCTGGGATGAAGGCTCGGCGACGGATCTCCCCTACTCCGATGGATCCTTCGACCGGGTGATCTCCAGCCTGGTCCTCCACCACCTCGGCCGGCCGCGGCGGCGCCAGGCGCTCCGCGAGGCCCAGCGCGTGCTTCGCCCAGGCGGCGAGTTCCACGTCGTGGACTTCGGGCCGCCGCGCACGCTGGCGATGCGCGTGCTGGCGGCCCTGCTGAGGCCGCTCGAGGAAGGGGCCGATCACTTCGACGGCTTGCTGCCGGCGCAGATCGAAGAGGCCGGATTCACGTCGGTGCTGCAGACCGGACGATTCGATACGGCGCTAGGGCCGTTGGTGATACTGCGGGCGGTGAGGCCAAGAGGTCAGTGGTGAGTGGTGAGTGGACAGAAAGAGCGGCCCATCTGGCCACTCGCCATTCACCACTGGCCACTCACCACTAGCCACTGCCTTTGGCTTTCTACGACCTCAACCTGATCCTCGACTGCGCCTCGGTCTGCTGTCGCGGGCGCGAATCTCCGCTCTCGTTCTGCAACCGGATGCGGCTCGCCGGCCGTCGCTTCGGGATCCAGGCTGGGGCGCGCCCGGCGACCCAACCGATCGCCCCCGGGATGAGCAGCAGCGCCAGCAGGATCGCCAGACCACCGAGGAAGATCGGCGCAGGCGCAAGTTGAGGCACCTCGGGGACAACGCCGCCGGGGTTGTACGCTCGCGCCCCGCCCGCCGCCCCCGCCAGCGTCACACGGATCGTGCGGGTCACGCCGTCGCGCAGCGCGCCGGGCGATCGATAGGTGACGGCGTATTCACTCTGCAGGGCGCGGCCGAAGCGCTGATAGATGTCGGTCAACATCGAAGGGTCTTCGGCGAAACCATACGCCCCACCGGCGCGCGTTGCCAGGTCCTGGAGCGCAGGTTCATCCAGACCCTCGAAGGACACGCCGACCTTCTGCGCATTCCCCAGGCCGATGGTCGAAATCGATAGGCCGGCCGGTCCGATTCCCGCCAGAACGTCCTCGAGCGTCGCCCGGCTGGAATTGTCCATTCCGTCCGTCAGCACCAGCACGGCCTTCCGCCCGCTGACCGATGCCAGAACGTCGGTCGCCCGCGCCAACGCGTCATACATGGCCGTATCGTGCCGCGCCTTCAGACTGTCGATGGCGTCGCGCAGCGCCTGACGGTCCGACGTCAGCGGCTGCACGTAATCCACCTCGACGTTGAAGGCCAACAGGCCAGCCTGGTCGCCGGGACGCATCTGATCGACGTAGGCTTTGGCGGCCGCCTTGGCCGCCTCCAGCTTGCCGGCCACCTCCATGCTGCCGGACACGTCCACGACCAGCAGCGTTGCCAGCGGGCCGACTTGCTCGACCCCTTCCACGGCCGACGGCTCGACGGCGACGCCGTCCTCTTCGAGGCGCAGCTCGTCGGGGTCGAACGGCACCGGCTCACCGGACGGATCGGTCACCGAGACATAGAGCGTGACTTCCGGAAAGTCCGAGCGGTCGACCTGGGTGACACGCACCGTGCGGCCGGCATCCTGGCGCAGCGGCGTCCAGGCGATCGACGTCACGGCCGCCACGGCCAGCCCCCACCGCAGCAGTCTCGCTTGTGGTTGCATCGGCTTACCTCCGCTCGTGATAGACCAATTCCGTGTTCCCCATCCGGATCCTTTGCCGGTCGACCAGCGAGGCGACTTCGATCTTGCGGTTGTTGACGTAGGTGCCGCGCAGGCTGATGTCCTTGAGGTTGAGGTGCGTCCCGGCACCGCTCAGGATGGCGTGCTGTGGGGCGATGTCGGGATCGGGCAAGGCGATGTCCGCCTTGAGCGGGCTGCTGCCGATGATGGCCGCCGGCCCGCCGGGATGCAGGAACTTGTCGAGGATGAACTCAGCGCCCTTCAGCTTTCCACTGGCGACTTCGAGCCACGCCTTCGACAGGAGCACCGAGATCAGAGCCACGAAGGCGCCGGTGCTCGCCCCGAGCAGGGTCAGGCCGACGGCCTTGCCCAGCATCGGGTTCGCCAGGCCGCGGCGCGCCGCTTCGAGCAGCGCCCCGCCGATCAAGCCTCCGGCCAGGCCGCCGGCGGCGCCCTTCCACATCTGCGTGCGACCGGTGACGCCTTCGGCCAGTCCGATCGCCAACCCGAACAGCCCCCATCCCAGGGCGCGCCCGAGGGCCGACCCGCCCGCGGCCTGGAACAACAACTCGCCCAACGGCAAGCCGATCGCTCCAGCCGCCAGACCGAGCGGAGCCGAAACCATGGCGGTGCGGAGCGCGCGCGCCGGGCTGCGGGTCACGATACCTTCCGTCGCTCCGATCAGCAGGCCGACGCACAGGCCGATCAGCGCGCCGACCAGCATCTCACTCAGGTACAGATTCGAGGAAAACGACAGGCCCAACAGGTCGCTGGCGCGCCAGGCGAGCAGGCCTCCGATGGCGCCCAGGACGGCGTAGTAGTAAGTGCGGATTCGTCGACTCATGATCACCCTCCCCCGGCGGTCATCCCACCCGCTTCCGCCGCCGGTTCTTCCAGCTCGGCCGGGGCGTCCCCGTCCGCCGATAGGTTCGTCCAACGCATGACGCTCTCACGCCCCTTGCGCAGGAGTTCGTAGAAACCGCGGTAGGCACGCGGGTCGAGCGTGCCGTCGCGCCCGCGCACGAAGAAGCCGCCTTCCCCGAGGCGCGGCTCGACCACCAGCGCTACCTGCCACGCCGCCTGGAAGAAGTGCTCGTGCAGCCACACGTCGTAGCCCGATAGGAACACGCCCATGCCCGGGTGGGTGTGGTACCAGCCGACGAACTCCCGGCCGGGATAGCGCCGGTCGAGGTCGTCGTGGATCGCCACCAGGCTGTCCTGGGTGAAGGTCAGATACGATGGGCCGTGACGCGTGTGCTGCGCCGGCACGACCGCCTCGACGACCACGAAGGCCGTGCCGCGCTTGGGGTCGAGGCGCCGCACACCCACCAGCGCGCCGCCGACCTCGTGGTACAGGTCGCTGCCGGCGTGGGCGCACACGCGCACGTAGGCCCGCGGTGTGACGAAGACTTCTACGGCGGCTTCGTCGACCTCGCTGTCGAAGGCCGAGCGCCAGCGCCGGGCCTGCCCGGAGGGAAACCGGGCCGGCGCCGGCGCCGGCGTATCGTCCGGCAACAAGCGGATGCGCGGCGCGTCGCCCACGTCGGCCCGGCTCAGCCCGCCGTGACGTCGGCCGTCACGATCAGACGGTCGCCTTCCGGCACACCGGCCCCGGCCAGGGTCTCGTCCTCGCGCAGCTCGCGCCCGAGGGCCTTGCTGTCGAGGCGGTAGCTCGTCGGCCGACCGTCCGGGCCGGTCGTCGGCAGCTCGAGCAGCGTCGCCAGCTCGGGGATCAGCTGCTTGACGGGGACGTCGCGCGGCACCTCGGCGTTGCGCGTGCCACCCGAGGGCAGAACGATCGTGATGGGCAGGTCCTTCGTCTCCGTCTGGGTCGCTTCCTTCGTCATCTCAGCCACAATCACACCTCCTTCGATGGGTTGCGGATGGCGGACGGCGGACGGCGAGCCGTCGGCCATCCGCTGCCCGCCGTCCGCTACTTGAGCTTCACGCGCGGCTTCGCTTTCGCCGCATCCTCTTTCACCAAATGGATCCGTTCCGGGCGGAGCAGTTCGCGCGTGTCGACCGGGAACGCCTCCGGGTGCTTGGCCCGGTACTCGCGGCTCCAGCGGGCGGCCTCCGGGTCCCACGGGAAGGGGGGCCGCGTCGGATCGTCGTGGAAGTTCTTGTACTGGATCATCTCGCCCAGCATCAGCACGAGCCGATCGAGGGAACGCCCGGCCGTCCACCAGGCGGCATCGATGCACACACTGCCGTTGTGATGGTTGATGTTGGGATGCCAGATCGGCGTCAGCCAGCGCATGCCGGGCCAGCGCTGCGGGTACTGGCTGTGAAGGTAGATCTCAACCTGATGCTTGTCGCCGAACTTGGGGTTCCCGCGCCGGTCGACGCTGGCGATGCCGCGACAGCGGAAGGTCACGATGTAGCGCTCGGGCGGCAGGCCGGCCCGCTCCGGCCGGGCGTCGAAGCGGATGACGTCGCTGCGCGCCGCCAGATCGGTCATCAGATCGTGGTCGGCCCGTAGCCTGCGCATACGCGGGCTCTGGTCCAGGCGCACGGCTCCGGCGGTGATGTCGGCCGTCAGCACCAAGCGGTCCTCGCCCGG
>DATIFK010000139.1:0-6402 GCA_035455265.1 Anaerolineales bacterium | reverse complement strand
AAGAGCTGGCGATAGATCTTCCATTTCGCGTTCAACCAGGTGACATCGAAAGCGAGAACGGAGAAGAACTCGCGAACCTCGCTTGGGATATGGTCGAAGGAGCCTTGTACAAACGGTGTCAATGTAGACCCCCTTGCTTGGGCTGCCTAACAATTGATTGTACATCTGCCCGTCCCCACAACTCGCCCTGTAGGGTCGTTGGGCGTTCGCAAGGAAGGTGAATCACCCTGGTAGGGGACGTTATGTGGAAGGAGTTGGCCTACAATGCCAAAGGCGATACGTTCGCGGTCGCACGGACTCGACCGCGCCACAGCCGGCACAGGGGGTGCCATATGCCGCCTGCCTCATCCGAGGTTCTTAGCCTCGCACGCTCAACCCTCCACCGACGCCACTACTCGCCCCGCACCGCCCGCTCCTACCTCTCCTGGATCGAACGGTTCCTCAACTTCCACCAGGGACGCCATCCCGCCAGCCTTCACGCCGCTGACCTCGAAGCTTTCCTCTCTCACCTCGCCGTCGAGGAACGCATCGCCGCCGCCACGCAGAATCAGGCCCTCAGCGCCATCCTCTTCCTCTATCGCGCCGCCCTGCACGCACCCATCACCGAGCCCCTCCACGCCGTCCGCGCCCGTACCCGACGACGCTTCCCCACCATCCTCAGCAAAGAGGAAGCTCTCCTCATCCTGCGCTTCCTCGATGGACCCCACAAGCTCATGGCCCAGATTCTCTACGGAGGCGGCTTGCGCCTCATGGAGTGCCTGCGGCTACGGATCAAAGACCTAGACTTCGACAATCGACAGATCATCGTGCGCGAACCCAAGGGCGGCCGAGAACGGGCCACCATGCTCCCCGGCTCCCTCGTCCAGCCGCTCCAGGATCACCTCGCCCGCGTCCGCCGCCTGCACGAGATCGACCTGGCCGAAGGCCATGGGGCCGTCTTCCTCCCCTACGCCCTCGCTCGGAAACTGCCCGCCGCCCCTGAAGAATGGATCTGGCAGTTCGCCTTTCCGTCTCATCAACTGTCGCGCGATCCGATCACCGGCACCCTCCGCCGTCACCACGCCAGCCCCAGCGCCCTCCAGAAGGCCGTCGCCCGCGCCGCCCAGGCCGCCCGAATTGAGAAACGCGTCAGCTGCCATACCTTCCGCCATTCCTTCGCCACCCACTTGCTCGAGAACGGCTACGACATCCGCACCGTCCAGGAGCTCCTCGGCCACAAAGACGTCAAGACGACCATGATCTACACCCACGTCCTGCACCGCGGCGGGATGGCCGTCCGAAGTCCACTCGATTGAGGCGGGCGAGGCGTTGTGCCTCGCCTTCTTCGCATGGGCAGCCGTGGCGATGGCGGTCAACAACCAAGATGCGCCGAGAGGGCTGGGCGGTGCTCGTTCGCTTTAGGGGCAGCTGGCGCGAAGACCTGCTGTCGGGTTTCGCAGCCAGGCGGATGGGCTCCTCCGAGCGGTTGGGCTCTGGGCGGGGGGTCCATCAATGGATTCACTCTTGCACTTGCTTTCTTTCAGTTCGGGATAGCGCCGCAGAACCCGCGCTGACGGTCACCGCAACCGCTACGAGGAGTTCCAGCGCGATCTGAATGAGGAGGGTGTTCAGGTTTGTTCCTGCGATCGTGGAGGCGATGGGCAGGAACGCGCCCCCTGTGTTTCCGGCCGCGTGGAACAGCGTCGTCAGTAGCAAGCTGCCCTTCGTGTTGTTGTATAGCCATGTATATAGAATCGCTTCCACCGTTACCTTGACCATGAACCAGCCAAACGGACTTGTGTTCCCAGGCGCCAGGTACTTCGGCAGGTGCCAGAACCCCCAGATCGCGCCAACGATCAAGCTGGAGACCAGCGCACTATGCTTGGCCTGTAGCCTCGGCAGGACGTATCCGCGCCAGCCGATTTCCTCGCCGTTCGTGATCGCATCGAAGAGGAGAAAGGGGAGAACGAAGAGGGGTAGAGCCGCTGAGGCACCGAAGATCTTATGCGCAAAGACGGCGCCAAAGTCAACGGGTGTCCGTGTAAAGGCGGCGTTGATGAGGACGGCTGAGACTTGCAGGACGGGGAACAAGAACAGCGCCAGGAGAAACCACTTGACTCCCACGCGCCAGATGAGAAAGCGCTTCAACAAGCCGATGACAGCTGCCTTGCCCAATGTGAGCCAGGTCATGATCAACGAGGCGAACACGAATCCATAGCCGAGGGTGACATACAAAGCGAAAGGAACTCGAAACGGCAGCACTCCTGAGTTCGCCAAGTCAACCGGCCAGGTCAGTAGGTACATGAGGATGATGCCCAGAACCAACGAGTGACGCCTGAGAAACCCTGTAGTTTGCGTCATGGTGCACCTCATTGTGAGCGCTGGGTAACGAGGGGATGAGACGGCCTTCAAGCTAGCTCTCCCCGATGCCGAGGAACGAAGACTCCACGGCAGCCCACCTGGGGGAGCGGCCGGCCGCGGCGCCTACTTGGACGCCGCGGCGATGAGGCCCATGGTCGGCAGGATGAGGATCAGGAAGAAGACGACGCCCAAGACCCAGTTCAGCCACTTCTTCGGATGGCGGATCCAATAGAACAGCAGGACGGAAAGCAGGAAGGTCTGGATGAAGACCTCGGGAAGAAGGGTGAGCTGGAACGCGACGGGGATTCGCGAGTAGACGAGCCCTTCGATCGAACCGAGCCCGCCCGTGAATTGGCCGATGATTCCGATGACGACCAGCGTCGCCCACAGAATGAGCCAACCGCGTGGTCGGCGGAAGAAGATCTCGCGCAGCAGGTAGAAGACGAACCCAAACAGCACCCCCCGGATCGGCTGGAAGAGAGGCCCCGCCATGACCATGGGATCGGAGGTGGGCCGAGAGTAGGCGGCCACTGAAGGGTCGGCGAATCTCGCCGTGTAGTTGAGGGTGAACGCGGCCAGGGCGCCGACCACGAAGTAGGTGACCGTGTGGGAAATCATGGTCTTGACGACCGTCTCCGTGAGCGTAGGCGCACCTTCATTCATGACAAACCTCCATGGGTTCCACGCGGACACTTCATTGGCTGCATATGGCTCGCCAGACTGCCCGTCCTCACCGAGGCTCCTGGCAGTCGAGGGATTCTGCGTCTTCGGCAGCTAGGTGGGGCGCCTCCCGCAAGTCGTCGCGCCGCAAGGTCCTACGGAACGATGCGGAGTCCCGGCCCGGCGGCCGAGGCAGGAGCTTTCCAAATGTCACTGGCCCTTCTGCAGGGCCCAGATCGCAAGGCAGAACAGCCCGATGCCCAGCAGCGTGGTTAGAGTCTCAGCGGAACCCGTCCCCAGGATGCTGATGACGGCCGCCGCAGCACCCATCGCCAAGGCAATGCCCTTAAGCACAAGAGACATGAACGGCTGATTGGTCACATACGCCTCCGGATATGTTTGAGAACGTAAAGGGGCTGGGGCGGGGGGTGCAGTGCGTTCTCGGGAGTGGTAACCCCTCCGAAGCAGAGTGGATTTGGAGCCGACAGCTCCACAAAGGACGAAGCCGGATTGCGGGTCGAGATGACCGTCAGGGACCGTCGTCCTGCGGAGATGCGACACGGGCATGTCTGCCCTGCGCCAGGCTGGACGCCCAGGGGCCTATAATTCATGGTCCATGACCCTCACACTCCTCCGCGGGGGAACCGTCGTTTCTGAGACACGCTCGGTGGCCGCCGATCTCCTCATCGACGGCGAAACGATCGCCGACATCGGGCCGGATCTCGCCGCGCCGTCCGCCGATGTCATCGACGTCTCGGGCCGCCTCCTGCTGCCGGGCGGCATCGATCCGCACACCCACTTCGACCTGCCCATGTTCGGCACCGTGTCGTCCGACGACCACTACACCGGCCTAAAGGCCGCCGCTTTCGGCGGGACGACGACCGTCATCGATTTCGTACCCACGCCCGAGTCGGGCCCGCTTCGCAAGGGCATCGACGAGTGGCACGCCAAGGCCGATGCCAAGGCGGCGGTCGACTTTTCCTTCCATATGAACATCACCCGCCTCGACGCCGGCGTCCTGGCGGAAATCCCGCGGCTCCCCGACGAGGGCGTCACGACCCTCAAAGTGTTCACCGCCTACAACGGCCGCCTCCGTCTCGGCGACGGCGACATCTTCAAGGTCATGCGCCTCGGCGCCCAACACGGGCTGCTGACCATGGTCCACGCCGAGAATGGCGACGTCATCGACGTCCTCACCTCCGAGGCGCTCGCCGCTGGCCATACCTCGCCCGTCTGGCACGCGCGCACCCGTCCGGCCTGGGGAGCGGTCGAAGCCTCTCTGCGCGCCATGGCCCTGGCCGCGCAAGCCGAATCGCCGATGTACCTCGTCCACATGAACACCGCCGGCGAGGTCGACCAGCTGCGCTACGCCCGCGGCCACGACCTGCCGATCATGGGCGAGACCTGCCCGGCCTATCTCTTCTTCACCGCCGACGACCTCGAACGACCCGACGGCGCGAAATGGATCTGCTCGCCGCCGATGCGCAGCGCGGCCGACAACAAGGGCCTCTGGGAAGGACTGTCTTCCGGGACGATCCAGACGGTCGCCACCGATCACTGCCCTTTCTTCTTCGACGGCCGCAAGCCGATCACGTACGAAGGTCGGCCTGTGGCCATTCCGGGGAAGGAGCTCGGCGCGGACGACTTCACCAAGATTCCCAACGGGCTCCCCGGCGTCGGCGACCGGCTCCCCGTCCTCTGGTCGACCGGCGTCAACACAGGTCGTCTCTCGCCCCAGCAATTCGTGGCGTTGACCTCGACCCACGCCGCCCGGATCTTCGGCCTCTACCCGAAGAAAGGCGTCCTCGCGCCGGGCTCCGATGCGGACATCGTCGTCTGGGATCCGGAACGAACGCTCACCTACGGTGTCGCCCACGCCCAACATCGGACCGACTACAACCTCTTCGAAGGCTGGGAGCTCAAAGGGTTTCCCGAACGCGTCTACCTGCGCGGTCAGCTGATCGTCGACCACGAACGCTGGCTCGGCCGCGCCGGCATGGGCCGCTTCCTGCACCGGGCGCCCGGTGCCGCGGTCATCTAGTGCCATGTCCAGCCCCTGTCTTCTGACCACTCACCGCTCACCACTGACCACCGGCCGCTAGCCACACGGATGTGACATGACGACAAGTCCCATTCCCGATCTCTCCGCTGACGACATCCTCCGGCTGAGCCTCAAGCACAACTTCTGGACCTGGTCGGCTCAGGCGCACGTCAAACCTATTCCGGTGGCGCGGGCGGAAGGCGTCCGCTTCTGGGACACGTCCGGCAAGCAGTACCTCGATTTCAACTCGATGGTCATGTGCTCGAACATCGGCCACGGGAACCGGCGCGTCATCGATGCCATCAGCGCCCAGGCCAACGAGCTGGTGTTCGCCGGCCCCGGCATGGCCACCAAGCCGCGGGCTCTCCTCGGCCGGCTGTTGGCCGAGATCACGCCCGGGGATCTGGACATCTTCCTGTACACGCTGGGCGGCGCCGAAGCGAACGAGAACGCCATCAAGCTGGCTCGCGCCGCCACCGGCCGCCACAAGATCCTCGCCCGCTACCGCTCCTACCATGGCGCTACCCATGGCGCCATGGCTGCCACCGGTGACCCGCGCCGCTGGCCGTGGGAACCGCTGCTCATGCCCGGCGTGGTCCACTTCTTCGACCCGTACCGCTACCGATCGACGTTGCATCAAGGGCGCGGCGATGTCCCCGAAGACGAATTCACCCGCGACTACCTTGCCCATCTCGAGGACGTCATCCAGATGGAAGGGCCGGAGACGATCGCCGCGGTACTGATCGAAACTGTCACCGGCACCAACGGGGTCATCATCCCGCCGGATGGCTACCTCCAGGGCGTCCGCGAGCTGTGCTCTCACCACGGCATCCTGATGATCTGCGATGAGGTCATGTCCGGATTCGGGCGGACCGGAGCCTGGTTCGCCGTCAACCACTGGAACGTGGTCCCGGACATGATCACGATGGCCAAAGGTCTGACTTCCGGCTACGCGCCGCTCGGCGCCGTGGCCATGCGTCCCGAGATCGCCAACACCTTCTCCGATCGGGTCTACCAGGGTGGTCTGACCTACAACGGGCACCCCATCTCGCTCGCCGCCGCCATCGCCAACCTGCTCGTCATCCGGGACGACGGCCTGATCGAGGCCGCCGTCACGCGCGGAAGGACGATGGCCCGCCTCTTGCGCGAGCTGGGCGAGGCGCATCCATCCGTCGGAGATGTGCGCTCGATCGGACTGTTCGGCGCCGTCGAGCTGGTTCGGGATCGTGCCACCCGTGAGCCGATGGCTCCCTTCAATGCGACCAGCCCTGAGATGCAGTCCCTGCGGACCTTCCTGCTCGAGCGGGGCCTGTTCATCCACGTCCACTGGAACGTCGTCCTGCTCCTCCCCCCGCTCATCA
>DATIFK010000138.1:0-7629 GCA_035455265.1 Anaerolineales bacterium | reverse complement strand
TGAGGATGTTGGCATAGGGGCGAAGCATCCGAGACGGATGCTTCGCCCCTACAGGATCCCGGATCTACGGCAGGAAGCTGTTGATCCAGGTGAGGACTTCAGGGATGTCCACGCGCGCCGAATACCCTACGCCCGAGCAGTTGACATTCGTGACGTACGAATTCACGGCAAGGACCGTGTTCGTCCCACCGAGCAGGTCCGGCCCGCCCGAGTCGCCGAAGCACGTCCCGCCCGAGCCGCCGCCCGGATTCAGTGCGAGCCGCATGTACTCAGCGCTGTGAACGAACTTTCCCGACACGAGTTCGCTTGGCGCGTAGTAGCGCGTACGCGGCCCGGTCCAGCGATAGTACGGAGGCGGCTGCGGCAGCAGATTGCCGGGGAGCTGGGCTTGGTCCTTCACGCCGTATCCAACAAAGTCGATGCCTGTCTTGTTCTTCAGGGTGTCGACCTGGCCGGCCGTCGGCAGCGCCGCGAAGCCGCCCACATCGACGTCCTCATCGAGGACGACGATGCCCGTGTCACGATAGGAGAAGGCGGGCAGGCCGTTGCCTCCGCCGTACGGATTCTCGTCGCTTCGATACTTCGGGTTGGTGTAGGGCGTCCCCTCGATAGCGCCGCTGCCCGGACCGCCGAAGGGATAGAGCGGATACGGCACGGCGGCGTAGGTGACGTCTTCGGCGAACCACACCCGGGCCGCCACGGCGCCGTCCGTGCAGTGGCCGGCCGTCAGCACGACGTTCGGGGCAATCAGCGATCCACTGCATCTCCATGCTGGGCCCACGGTGCCGTCTTCGAATTCTGCATCAAACACCAGCAATCCAACGTACGGATGGGCATTTCCATCCGGCTGCCCATTGGTGATGGCTGCCGCGGGGATCACCACCACGGCGAGCAACGCTACCACCACGGTTACAACGATCAGTGACTTTCGCATGCATGCCTCCTTCCGGCTGAAGAGCCGCCAGGCCAGCGTCGCTGGCGCCTCTGACGATGAGGCCCGAGGGTCCCCGCCTGGGCCAGTCCGCGCAGTATAGCCATGCCTTACGATCGAGTCAACGAATCTCCCCCGCCTCTCGCCTTAAGGATCCTTCCAGCGGGCAGTGGTCAGACAATCCATTATCGGCACGAAACCCTACGACACCTCTGCGTTTGTGCCAGCCGGCACCTTTGACCCTGGCGCGCCCTAGCCCTGTTCCGCCAGCGCCTCCGCCTCGGCCACCAGCGCCTCGGCCGCCTCCGGCGTGATGAACTTCGGACTGAAACCCATCACCTGGTTGGCGAACGCCTGCAGCTGGGCGTCGAACTCGTTCTGGTTGCCGCTTTCCAGAGCGCGGCGGGCCGAGGCGAGATGACCCAACAGATTCTTGAGGGTGTTGTTGCCGGTGATCTGGCCGCTCGCGGCGAAGTAGTCGAGCAGCGCCTCGAGGCCGTCGAGCGTCGGCGTCAGATGGAGCACCGCCACCTGCGGGTCGTGATCGCTCGTGCCGCGTGCCTCGTCCCCCTCGAAGTCGGACGGCCAGTCGCTGTTGATGTGCGCCGCCCGGACCGTGGTCAGGTCGTCCATCACCGACGGCGTCAGGAAGATCTGGTCCAGCGTCTGGGCCTGCCCCTCGAAGACGTAGCTGTAGGCGGCCTGTGGCACCTCGGCCACCAGGGTGTCCCACAGGTTGACCAGCCCCTGGTCATACAGCGGCGCCAGTTGATCGCTCGGGTAGTGAGCCTCACCGGGGAAGAAGGGATCGTCCGGCCGAGGGTAGACGTTCAGGTCGCCGCCGACGATGACGCGCACGCTCGGATCGGCCGCCTGAAGGGCGGCGACGATGGCGGCGGCATACGCAGCCTGCTCGGTGCGCTGGCCGACGCGGGCGTTGGGCGTGCTGCTGAAGTGGTTGCTCAGGGCATAGACGTCGGTGAACACCGATGTGCCGATGCCCTCGCGCCAGATCCGGAACAGACCCACCTGCGCCGGCCGGGTGAAGACCAGCGTGCCGTCCGAACCCGTGCTGAGGTCGACGTCATCCGGCAGGTCGGCGTTCAACGCCTTGGGGTTCTGGACGTCGGTGTTGTAGCCCAGCGCCGCGCCGCGGTAGTCCACGGTTGGGGAGGATCCCAACACAGGATCGTCGGCCGCCGCGGCCAATAGCTGGACGCGATCCATGCGATACAGGAAGGCGGAGACGATGCCCCGGTCGTCGGCCCCGTCGCGGTCGTAGGCGGCCTCGTAGCTCGGCCCGCCCATCTCGGCGATCACCGCCGCCAGCTCCTGCAGCGTGTCGGGGCGGCCGTCGGCGTTGTTCGTCGAGCCGCAGCTGAAGCCGCCGGCGCCGCCGGTGCAGATGTCCTGATCTTCCGCCTCCTGCACCAGGATCAGGTCCGGCGCGTGCAGGTCGTCGATGATCTGAGAGGCGATGTCGTGCAGCCGCGTCTGGTAGGCGGCATTGCTGGCCGGAACATAGTCGAACGGCGGGTTCACCCCCAGGCAGCCGGCGTTGCCGGTGAAGTCGCAGCCGTCGAAGGGGTCGTCGCGGTAGTCGTACAGGTTCTCGACGTTGAACGTCGCCACGCTGAAGCCGCTCGATCGATCGAACGACCCGGGCGGGGCGTTGTCGGACGGGTCGGGACCGTCCTCGAGCTCGAGGTCCTGCTCGATCTGGATCTGGTATTTGTTGAAGGAGAAGTAGACGCCGCCCACCGGACCATTCTGAACGACGTCGAACGTTCCGGCCGGGGCGATCAGGGCGTTCTTGTCCCCGGCGGAGGCCTTGATGCCCAGGCTGCCGAGCACGATGCGGTAGCCGTTGCCGTCATCGAACAGCGCCGGATCGTTGTCCAGCGGATGCGGATCGCGGAAAGAGCGGCGTTCGTAGCCGGAGCGGCCGGCGATCTCGCTGTCGGGATGGGCCAGCCAGACTTCGCCGTCCATCGTGCTGGGGAAGACGTTGCGCCCGTTGAGCACGACGCTGCCGGGGACGATGTGCGCCCGCATGCCCTCACGGCGCTCCCAGTAGCGGGAGGCCGCGGCGAAATCGTCGGGAGGGTTGGCGTCGAAGGCCGGCAGCTCGGCGTCGAGATCGACGCCGGACCGGACGACCACCAGCGCCCGGGCGCTGCCCAGCTCGGTCAGGTTGAAGAATTCGGAGACACGGCCCGACAGGACGATCTCGTCTCCCACCTGCGGCGCGTAGCCGCCGATCAGGGTGGTGAAGGTGCCCATGAAGACGAAGACGCCGTCCGATGAGTTCGGATCGGTATCTGCCGTCGCGGCTGTGTTCTGCAGAAAGAAGCCGAATTGATTGGCACCGGCGCTCGTCCGGGCGAGGGTCTTCTCGTAGATTACGCCCTGCACGATGACGGTTGCCCCGGTCCCGTTGCCGCTCGGCGGCGCGTAGCTCGAACGATGGAGCCGGCCGTCGACCGAATCGGAGACGGAACCCTGCACCTCGCCGATCGGCAGGATGTCGGTGACGTTGACCGTCAGGAGGCACGTCCCGCTCTGCGGGGTGGGATCGTTGTTGGTGGCGACGATCGTCACGCCGTAGGTCCCGGCCGGGACGTCGGCATCGACGATCACCGAAGCGGTCGCCGTGCCGCCGACACCGGCGGCGGGGACCAGGCCCTCCAGCGTGATGGCGCCCGCGGCCGGGGCGGGGCTGACGCTGTCGATCACGATACTGATGACGGTCCCATCGCTGTCGGTCGCCGAAATGGATTGGGAAGCGGCCAAGCCTTCGAACGTGTTCAGCGGCCCGCCGCAGGACACGAGAACCGGCGGCGGGACGTACAGGACGTTCGCCACTCCGGGTGTGTTCAGCGCCTCACCCGCGCTCGGGGTTCCCGCGAAGCCAGGGATCCCGGCCAGGTCAAAGTCGTTGCGCGCCCAGTCTGCCGCGGCGTCGGTATCGTTCCCATCCGGGATGCGAGAAGCGCCTCCGGGCGCGAAGGGGCTCAGGCCGTCGTAGTTCGGCCCCAGGACCGGCACCCCGTAGGTGCGGTCGCCGGCACCGCCGTCGGACACCGCTACGGCATCGACGATGGCGGACCAGGGCGTGAGGTCGAAGGCGCCGTCGTTGTTGGTGTCGAGGTCGTTGCCGAAGGCGCCCGTGAAATCGCTGACGAGCAGGAGGGTAAGCGTTCCGTTTTCCAGCGCGTTCGCCGGGAGATTCATCAGCCAGAAGCCCGCAGAATCGGTCGCGCCCACGGGGATGACTTCGTCGATCGTCCCAGCGGCGGCGCCGCTGTCGCCCTCGATCTCAAGGATGGTGTATGTAGAGAAGTCCGTGCTGACTGGACCGAACGCCTCGACGTACTCCACGTCGGTTCCGGCCGTGCTGGCCGAGAACTCGTTGAGGACGAGAGCATCGCCTTCAGCCAGCACCTCGGCCGCGATCGGCGCAGGTGTCTCCGTTGGGGTTTCGGTCGGGGTGGTTTCGGTCGGAGTCTCGGTCGGAGTCTCGGTCGGGGTTTCCGTCTCGGTGGCCGTGAAGGTCGCCGACGGGTCATCTTGCCCCGCTGGGGCGGCGTCCGCGGACGCTGCGGCGCCGAGAACGACGGCCCACGCCAGGATGAGCGCGAGCGGAACGGCCTTGGCTGCCTGCTTCATGGGAGACACCCTCCTTGGGAAATCGGGGAAGCTGCTGGAAGCGACGGACCGAACGAATGCGAGGCCCGAGCGCAGTCGGAGACTTGTGATGAGCGGAGTCGAGGCAACCCCTGCGCAAGGGCCGCTTCAGCGTGCTTACCACGGGCCCTTCGATTGCGCGCCTCGCGGCGTTCGGCGCTCGGCTCATGGACGTAGGAGTCCCAACGCAAGCGCACCTCCGGCCCCCGAAGTTGTAGTCCTGGATGGGTTGTGACCGACGATGGGTCTGCGGGCCGAGGCTCCCCGCCTTGCCCGTATCAGCAAGTATAGGGACCCACAAAGCCGGAGTCAACACGTCCGGCCTGCGGATGGCTTAAGAAGTTCTGCTAGGGTGCGTGGTCAGACAAACTCATCTCTGGAAAGCAGGTTGCTCCTGCTGCTTGTGCCGTCGGGCGCGAAGGTCTGTGTGGATGCTGGGGCCGCTGCCCACGTCACGACATCAACCGGTGACGCGGAGAACAGTCAACGACAGGAACAAGGTGATCCCGATGAGGTATAGGTCCAGCGCCGCCAGCGCTTGCGTCTCCCCCTCCAGGCGCGCAAACCAGGCTGCCGACAGGAGGAAGAAGATCGCGAGGACGGCTTTGGCGGTGAACACGGTCCAGGCCATCGGCGCACCGGCGAGCTGGAGGCCCACCGCTGCCAGGATAACCAACCAGGCAGCGACCCAAACGGGTCCGTATACCCCCCGCAAGAAGCGACGCAGGCTTCTTCCCGTGAGGGCGCCGGCCGTCATCGCGATCATGGCGGCGAGAGCCGGGACCCACGCCGAGGAGGCGTCGCCCAGCCCATTCAAGCGCGCGACCAACAACCCGACCGCGGCCGAAAGCCCCAGCAACAACCCGGGAGCCCATTCCCTTCGCTGGTAGGTCCACACCCCAGCCAGGCACAGCAGTCCTCCCGCGATCGCCAGCGCCGTCACTGCGGCGCCGCGCAGACGCATTCCCAGCGCCCAGCCACCAGCCGTGCTCGCCAGCATGAGGGCGAGGGTCGGTATTGTCCGAAGATAGAAGGCGGGTCCCATCAGCCGTTCGTTATCGCTGGCGAATCTCCGACAGGGCCTCGACCTCCAAGTGGAGCTCATCGCCGCCGAGCAAGCCGGAAAACAGGAGGTCCATCTCGGCCCGTATCGAGACGCGCATCTTGATGGTCGGGCCCTGCGGAAGGTAGCCGTCCGGGTAGCCGACGACGATCGCGGTCACCAAGCCGTTGCGCCGGGCATACGCCAGCGCCTCCGCGGCAGCCTGCGTCTGCACCGCCGGCGCCACCAACTCAGATCGATCGGCGTCGGTGAGCCATTGCTCGGCGCGCCGAGGGGACGGCGTGGCCGTGCAGGAGGCCCCCGGCGTCCCGTACCCGGCGTCGGGGACACAGGCTGCGCGCGCCGCGCCTTCCGTCAGGCGCGGGATCGCCAGCGTCACCATCCGGTCGGCCACGATTCCAATTCCGGCGTCGGCGGCGGCCTGGGCGGCGCGCTGCAGCCGCGCCCGCGCCACGAACAGCCGCCCGACATCCACCGCCACGGCCAGCAACAGGAGAACTACCATCAGCAGAATCGCCACGACGACGATCGCCTGGCCCCGCTTCACGGGTTCTGATACTCCATCCGGCTGACCGCCTCGGCGCGTAGCGGCACCATCACCGGGAACGGCAGCGCCATCGACAGCCGATACTCCAAGCGCACGGCCAACGGGTAGCCGCGCGGGAGAGGGCCGGGCTGATCGCGCGGATACTCGTTCTGGGCGGGTTCGATCTCCATGCGGACGTTCCCGGCGTCCAGCCCGGCCAGCGCCGATTCGATGGCTCCGGCGATCTCGGCGTCGCCGAGCGCCGGGTTCGTCAACGTCGCACCGGCACGCGCTCCTTCCCAGGCGGCCTGGGTGAGGATGATCTGCGCGTTGAGCAGAATCCCCAGGTTGACCATACCCAGCAGAAGGATCAGCAGGACCGGCAGCGTGATCGCCAACTCGACGATCGATTGGCCGCGCGGAGGGCGAGTCATGTGTCGTCAGTCCTCAGTCATCAGGGATGAGTCGAAGCCCTTCGAGAGGGTCCGCGAGGGCTCTGATAGATCCTGGCAGGCTGGATCGCAGGAGGATTCGGGCATGAACGCTGCGCAACTCCTTCTCCGGATTCGCCTCATCCTCGGGTTCTTCCTCCTGGCGCTCTTCCTCAGCGGCCTGACGGCCATCCCGCTGCGGGCCGAGCTGGCACTCCTGGACAGCCTCGCCGGGGGCCGATCCGCCATCCACGCCGCCTGGCCCTCCCTGGCTGAGTGGATCTCCCGCGTCCGAGCGGCCGTCGATGCTACCTACTCCGCCTATCCGTTCATGGCCTACGGGACGGATTGGCTCGCCTTCGGCCATTTCGTCATCGCCCTCGCCTTTGTCGGCCCGATCCGAGACCCGGTCCGCAACCGTTGGGTCGTGGACCTGGGCATCCTGGCGTGCCTTCTCCTCCTTCCCTACGCCGTCGTGTTTGGCCTGGTTCGCGGCATTCCACCCTTCTGGACTCTGGTCGACTCTCTGTTTGGCTTCGTCGGCCTCATCCCTCTCCTGGCGGCTCGATTCTGGATAGGGCAGTTGTCAGTCATCAGTCATCAGTCGTCAGTTAAGGTCCATGCCTCCGGTGCAACGAAGCCTTTACCAGATGTTTGGCCGCGCATTGCTGAAGACAGACAACGGACGACTGACGACTTCGCCTCACCGTCCCAGAAATAGGTGCAGCAGCGGCGGCGCCAGGTAGACGATGAGCAACGCCGGGAGGAAGAAGAACACGAGGGGGAAGACGATCAGCACCGGCAGCCGGCGGCCGGCCTCCTGCGCCCGACGGCGACGGCGATCGCGCAGCAGACCACTTTGAATGCGCAGCGATTTCGCCAGCGACGTCCCCAAGCGATCCGCCTGGCGCACGGCAGCGGCGAAGGCCCTCAGGTCGTCCGACGGGTTGCGCTCTCCCATCTCGAGCAGGGCCGCGCTGCGGCTGTGGCC
>DATIFK010000137.1:0-3265 GCA_035455265.1 Anaerolineales bacterium | reverse complement strand
CGGGGCCAGGACGACCATTCTCGGTTCGGGGCCGCGCCGGGTGCCGCCCAGCAAATGCTGCAGCGAGGGCAGCACGAAGGCGGCCGTCTTCCCGGTTCCGGTCTGGGCGACGCCCAGCACGTCTTGGCGCTCCAGTGCAGGCGGGATGGCCTGGGCCTGGATCGGCGTCGGAGTCTCGTACCGCTGGCGACGGAGCGCCCGCAGCAGGCGAGGATCGAATTGAAACAACTCAAAATTCATGCGTACGACGTGTTCCTTTCGTGGATCGGTTACAACAAAACACCGCTCCGGACTTCGGAGCGGTGCCGCGGCCGATCCTGTTCGTGCTCAGTAGGATACCACGTAAGGCAAGGGCCGTCAAGGCAAGCTGGGAGGGGGTCGCCGAGCGTCGCGAAGCGAAGCGTAGGGGAAGTCGAAGAGCCCTTGCGCTATCGCCCTTCGACTTCCCTCCTGGGCGCTGCGCGGCGGCCGCACCATCGGCTATCGCGGGCAAGGAGGAAGCGCAACCTCCGCTCAGGTCGTCCCGGCGCCCTACCGGGAGGGGCCCTGATCCCTTGCGCCTGCGAGCAGGGCCTTCCCAACCGTCACGCGACCTGTTATGATGAGAGCGATGCATCTCGACCCCGGCGAGTAGCAGAGGCCGGGGTCTTGCATTGTCAAGCCGCCGCCCTGCAGGGCCCGGCTGGGGCCGGTAGCTGGAAGCTGACATGTTGACCGAACGCAGTGAACTGCGCAACATCGCCATCATCGCTCACGTCGACCACGGCAAGACGACGCTCGTCGACGGGATGCTCCGCCAGGCGCGGGTCTTCCGCGAAAACGAGCAGGTCGCCGAGCGCGTCATGGATTCCAACGAGCTCGAGCGTGAGCGCGGCATCACCATCCTGGCCAAGAACACCTCCATCTCCATCACCGACCCGCAAACCGGCCGCCCGGTCAAGATCAACATCGTCGATACCCCCGGTCACGCCGACTTCGGCGGCGAGGTCGAGCGGGTGATGAACATGGTCGACGGCGTGCTCCTGCTGGTCGACGCCGCCGAGGGGCCCATGCCGCAGACGCGCTTCGTGCTCCGCAAGGCGCTCGAGATGGACCACCGCGCCGTCGTCGTCATCAACAAGGTCGATCGCAAGGACGCCGACCCGACGTCCGCCCTGCACCAGACCTTCGATCTCTTCATTCAACTGGGCGCCACCGACGCACAGGCCGACTTCCCGGTCGTCTACGCCAACGCCGTCACGGGCCAGGCCGGCACGACGCCGGACCTGGGCCCCGATCTTCAGCCGCTCTTCGAAGCCATCCTGCGCCACCTGCCGGCGCCGCGCGTCGACACCCAGGCGCCCTTCCAGATGCTGGTGACCAGCCTGGGCTACGACTCATACCGCGGCGTCACCGCCGCCGGCCGCATCTCCGCCGGCCGGCTGACGGCCGGGATGCCGTTGGCTCGCATCAAGCATACCGGGGAGGTCTTCCCGGCCGAGGCCCGCTACCTGTACCTGCACCAGGGACTCGATCGGGTCGAGGTTCAGGAGGCCAGCGCCGGGGACATCGTCGTCATCGCCGGCCTGGAGGACGTGGCCATCGGCGAGACGCTGACCGACCGCGAGCACCCCGTCGCCTTGCCGGTCATCACCGTCGAGGAACCGACGGTGCGCATGACCTTCGGCGTGAACACCTCGCCGTTCGCCGGGCGCGAAGGTCGGTGGGGCACCTCCCGCAAGCTGCGCGAGCGGTTGTTCAATGAGCTGCGCACCAATGTGTCGCTGCGCGTCGACGAGACCGACTCGGCGGACCGCTTCGTTGTCGCCGGGCGCGGCGAACTCCACCTGGCCATCCTGATCGAGACCATGCGGCGCGAGGGGTACGAATTCCAGGTCTCACGCCCGGAGGTCATCCTGCGCCAGGATGAGGGCGAGACGCTGGAGCCGTTCGAGGAGGTCTATCTGGAGACCTCCCCGGCGGCGCTCGGCGTAATACTGGAAATGCTCGGCAACCGGCGCGGCCAGATGCTGGACATGCAGGACGCCGGCGAATCGGTCCGCCTGCGCTACCTGGTGCCGACACGCGGCCTGCTCGGCTTCCGTTATCAGTTCCTGACGGCGACCCGCGGCGCGGGATTCCTGCACAGCATCTTCCACGACTATCTGCCCCTGGTGGGCGGGCAATTCGGGCGCAGCGGCGGCTCGCTGGTGGCCTGGGAAGCGGGCGTCACCACCTCCTACGGTCTGAAGAATGCCGAAGAGCGCGGCATGCTGTTCGTCGGCCCCGGCGTCGAAGTCTATGAGGGCATGGTCGTCGGCGAGCACCCGCGGCCGGGCGATATCGTCGTCAACGTGTGCAAGAAGCGCCACGTGACCAATGTGCGTTCGTCCAACAAAGAGATCGACGAACGGTTGACCCCGCCGCGCGAGATGAGCCTCGATCAGTGCATCGAGTACCTGCGGGACGATGAGTTGCTCGAGGTCACCCCGAAGAGCCTGCGAATGCGCAAACGCATTCTCGACTCCCACGTGCGCGGGCGGGAAGACAAGCGTGCTCGCGAGGCGATGGGGGTCGCCTAACCGCGACCGGCGGCCGCCGGACCGGTTCCCCGTCTCCAGTCAACAATTCGAACCGGGCGCGCCCGCTCTCAGCCCCACGGATTGGCGCCCGGGCTGGCCGGCCAGTGGCGTTTCGATTGGGCAAACGCCGGATCGCGCAGCTTCCGCACCTCAGCTTCCGTCACGTACGAGTGCGCCGCCGCCGGCACCGCCGGATGGTGTTCCTTGACGCGCAGGACGGCCTGCGCCAGCAGCCGGCTGCCCGCGGCGGCCGTCAGCTCCAGGATGGCGGCGTTCAGGGCCCACTCATTCCGGGCATCCACGGGGATGACCAGGTTCCACCCACCGTCGCCCTCGACCCGGTCGGCCCGGATGATGACGATGTCACTGCCTCCCCACGACAGCAAGCCCATGTTGGATTGGCCGTCGGAGGGCCCGCGAGGCTTCTCGATCTCGGCCAGAACCGCTGCCGGCTCTTTCACCTGGAGAAGAATCCATGCGCGTGCCCGATCGTTCGCTGATGGCATTCCGTTCCTCCTTGTGGCGTCCGTGACGGACGAACCTTCCGCTACGCCTCCCGCCTCTCGACGACGGCGTTCTTGAGCCTCAACAGGTACGGCGGTATGCGTGGCAGGTGGACGTACGATTTCACCAGCTGGCGTCCCTGGGCATAACCCAAAGGCAACACCGCAGCGTCATCCGCCACCAGTATCCGGTCCGCCTCC
>DATIFK010000136.1:0-49597 GCA_035455265.1 Anaerolineales bacterium | reverse complement strand
GCACCGAGCTGTTGGGTGATGTGGAAGGCCGGCATGTTCGGCAGCGCCGAAGGCAAGAAGAAAGGGTTGACCCGGTCCAGGCCGCGCGAGCGCAGAACTTGAATCCCCTCATCGGCCCGGTCCAGGCCGCCTATGGCGGTTCCCATGATGACCCCGGCGCGTTCCGGTTCAGCCAGTGGAAGCGGCAGCCGGGCGTCCTCGATGGCCTTCTGGCCGGCGACGAGGGCGATCTGGGAGACGCGCGCCATGCGCCGCGCTTCCTTGGCGGGCAGGCGCCCATCGGGCCGGAAATCGGGTAGCGCGCCGGCGATACGGCACGGAAATCCCTTCGTTCCATCGACATCGACGTGGCGGATCCCGGACCGACCGGCGACGAGGGCCTCCCACACGCCGTCGACCGTATCTCCCAGAGGCGTCACCCAACCGATGCCGGTGACCACGACGCGACGGAAAGGCAAGGAGGTCAAGCCGTCGCTCCCCCGGGCTGAGACTGAATCGCACGGCGCAAGGCCGAGAGCAATCCACTCGAGACCGCCTGGCGCGCTCCGCGCAAAGCGCTCACCAGCGCCCGCGCGTCCGAGCGGCCGTGGCCGACCAGCACCAGGCCGTCGATTCCCAAGAGCGGCACGGCGCCGACCTCCGCCGGGTCCATCAGTTTGCGGACGCGGCGCAGAGCCGGCATCGCCAGCACCCCGCCCAAAGTGGTCACAGGTCCTGACTGGATTTCTCGCTTCAAGATGTCCACCAGAAGGCGGGCCACCGCTTCACTGGTCTTCAAGAAGATGTTGCCGGTGAATCCATCCGTCACCACGACGTCGACCTCGCCGGCGTACACTTCCTTCGACTCGACATTCCCGACGAAGTTCAGCCCGGATCGTTGGAGCAGGGGGAAGGTCTCCTTCACCAGGGGATTCCCCTTCTCGGCCTCTTCTCCATTGGAAAGGAGTCCCACCCGCGGGCGCTCCACCCCCAGCGCCATTTGCGCATAGACAGAACCCATCACGGCGAACTGGACGAGGTACTCCGGCCGGCATTCGGCGTTGGCGCCGATGTCGAGCACGACGGCGCGCCCCGTCCGGACTGGGAAGATGCCTCCAAGGGCGGGGCGTTTCACGCCTCGGATGCGGCCAAGCCGGAAGAGGGCCGTGGCCATCGCGCCGCCGGTGTTGCCCGCCGTCACGAAGGCATCGGCTTCGCCCCGATGGACGAGGTCGATGCCGACCGCCATCGAACTGCGCGGCTTGCCGCGGGCCGACTCGGCCGGATGGTCGGTCATTGACAGCAGTTCCGGGGCGTCGAAGATTCGTACACGGGACGGATCGACGCCCAGCGCGTCCAACCTCGGCCGCAGTTCAGCCTCCGGCCCGCTCAACAGCAGCGGCTCATCCCACAATCGCGCCGCTTCGGCGGCCGCTTCGACCTCGGGCGTCGGGTGAGAGTCGCTGCCCATCGCGTCCAGAACGATCCGCACGATGGTCCTCCGTCCGCTTCGGGTTGACACCCCTCGGGGCGCGGCTATAATACCGCGGTTCGTCGGCCCAATCGCGTGCGCTGGTGCTGGAACTGGCAGACAGGCATGGTTGAGGGCCATGTGCCGCAAGGCGTGGGGGTTCAACTCCCCCCCAGCGCACCAGGACAATGAGAGCCATCCAGCCGGATGGCTCTCTTCGCTCGGGGCAAGCGGAGCGGGAACGGCCAGTCCTACTCCTCGATGTGCATCTTCCCTTCGATGAAACGCACGACTGCCGACAACAGCATCGTCATGGCCAGGTACAGGTAGGTCACGACGTTGAAGGTTTCGAAGACACGGAACGTGCTGGCGCGCCGCAGGCGGCCCAGTTGGGTCAGTTCGTTGACCGCCAGCACGGTCAGCAGCGATGAGTCCTTCAAGCAGGCGATGAAGTCGTTGCCCAGCGGTGGCAGCACGCGGCGGATCGCTTGCGGCAGGATGACGTAGCGCATCGCCTGCGGGTACGTCATGCCGAGGGAGCGGGCCGCTTCCATCTGCCCCCGGCTGATGGATTGAATCCCGGCGCGGAAGATCTCCGCCTCGAAAGCCCCGTAGCCGATCGCCAGGGCGAAGATGCCGCGCATTTCCGTGTTGATCTGGCGAATGCTCAACGTCGACAGGGACGTCAGGGCGCCCTGCAGCGGCTCCAGACCGAGGCTCAGACCCCACGTGCCGATCGCCTTCAACAGCGACACCCCGGCCGGGATGATGACGAACGCCACGTAGAGCATGAGCACGATCAACGGAATGCCGCGCGCCGTCTCGACGTAGAGGGTCGAGATCGTGAAGAGGACCGGATTCTTGGACGTTCGGGCGAGACCGGTGATGAGGCCGATGATGGTCGCCAGCAGGTAGGCTACAAAGGCGATGCGCAGTGTGACGACGACCCCCGTCACGAGGTAGTTGAACGTCTCGTGATAGGTCTGGTTGGCCAGGATGGCGTAGGTGAGGGCCAGCCCGGTGGCGATGATGATGATGGCCCACCAGGGGATTCGGCCGAACTCCAGTAGCCCCGGCCTGGCACCTGGCGGACGCGTCCGGCTGGTGGCGATGGCACTCATGCGGTGGTATCTCCGGACGAAACGCGGGCAAGCCGCGGGCCGCTGTCGGCCCGCGGCTTGCCGTGTTGGCGAGGCTTATGGCCCTCGGCCTACTTCGGGTTGAACCACTTGTCGTTGAGGGTCTGCAGAGTCCCGTCGGCCTCCATCGAGGCCAAAGCGGCGTCGACCGAGGCGGTCAACTCGCTTCCGGGTGGGAAGACGAACGCCAGCTTCTCATCCGAGGTCAGCTGGGGTCCGATCACCAGTTTCCCGGGATTCGCCCCGATGAACCCGATGGCCGACACGTTGTCGATCACGACCGCATCGAGGTCGCCAGCCAGCAGGGCCGCTACGGCTCCGCCGAAGTCCTCGAAGCTCTGGACGCGATCCGCAGGGAAATGCTCCTTGGCGACCATCTCGTTGGTCGTGCCGATCTGGGTCCCGACGATCTTGGAGGCGTCGGCCTTGAAGGCCTCCACGTCGGCGATCGGCGCATCCGTCTTGACCAGCAGGACCTGGCCGATGGTCACGTAGGGCGTCGAGAAGTCGACGATCTGGTCGCGCTCTTCTGTGAACGTGACCCCGTCGGCCAGCATGTCGAACTCACCGGCCTGCATGGCGGGGAAGATGCCGTCCCAGGCGGCTTCCTTGAAGTCCGGGACGCAGTTCAGCCGCTTGCAGATCTCGCGGACAGCATCGTAGTCCCAGCCCACGCCCACGCCGGTAGCCTCGTCGATCGAGTTGAACGGCGGATAGGCGTTTTCGACGGCGACGGTGATCGTGGCTCCGCCGAGATCCGGCAGAGCCGACGCCGGCGGCTGCGCCGGGGGCTGAGTTGCGGCCGGGGCTTGGGCGCCCCCGCCGCACGACGCCAGCAGCACTGCTCCCATCACCGCCAGCGTCAACAGAACGTGTTTCTTCATGTCTCTCCTCCAGAGGTGGGTTCGTGAAGCGAACCGAGCGGAAGGTCGGCGTGCCTTACCGCCCACGCCTGCGCTTCAGCATAGCCCGAGTTGGCTGGAATCGCAAGACGCCCGGGGGCCGCAGGGGAAAGGGATGGTATCTGCCTCCCCTGGCCCCCCACGAAGGCGCCTAGCTTTCTTCGTTCGGGAGCGGCAGCGAGATGTGGATGTTGGACCGGTCGAGGGGCAGTAGCGGCGCCAGACGCGTCAGCGCATCCGCCGTCGGGATCGAAAGGTAAAGATGCTCCGGCACCAAATCCGCAAGCGGCTTCAACTCAGTTCCCGGCCCGACCTGACCGGCGCGCTGAGCCAGCGCCTCCAGCAGGCGCCCCTGGGCGTCGAGGCTGGCGGCGGCATCGCCGGTCAGAAGACCCATCACGCCGATCACCTCGCGCCCGCCGACCACGCCGCCCTCGAGCTCGACACCGCCGAGAAAGTCGATCAGCGCGGCAAAGGCCGTCTCATCCATCACTACGACGACGTCCAACGCCACGGGGGACAGGGAGGCAACGGCCGATAAGAACTCGCGCGACGGGCCCGATCCTGGCTTCCAGGAGAAGGCCTGTGTCAGTTTGGCCCCGTCGGCGGTATTCGTGTCCGTGGTCAAACCGAACAGGTAGACCGCTCGGCCCGGGGGCCGATGCGCCGCGAGCCACACCGCCAGCAGTTGCGGCGACGAGGAACCGAGATCATCCACCCCGAGGATGAGGGCGGTCGACTGCGGCGCGTCCGGTGCGGGCGTCGGTTCGTCGGTGGAGGTGGCGGTGGCCGCCGATGGCGCCGAGGGACGAAGCAGGACGCTGGCCAGCCCGAGGGCGAAGAAGCCGGCGGCGATCCAAAGGAGCGTGGCGCGAAGAGTGCGTTGCGACATGGCCGCCCGAGCCTGGCGGCTTCGGGCGGCCGGATTGTACACCGTGCGCCCTCCCGGCATATCGTCCCGATGTCCTTCGGGAGGACACCGGGACGGTGCGGCGTTCTTGTTGGGACCGTTCGTGTCGCGCAGCTCGGCGGCACGCCGCTGCGACCGCAGCAAACGGTGAGGCGGCTAGCACCTGGTGGAAGGCGGGTTTTCCAGCAACCGGCTAGACGTGCAGCCCGATCAAGATCTGGCCGACGAGAATTCCTGCGCCGTAGGCAGCGGCGGCCAGCAGGATAAGCCCGCCGAGCCGGACGATCGTCACCAGCAGTTTGCGGTGCGTGACGGCGCTCTCCGCCGCGGCTGCGGCGGCCTTCCACCAGGCCAACTGCAACGATTGAGTGATGTGTGTCGACGTCAGGTTCATGGTTACCTCGACGTGCTGATCCGGATGATGCGACCGTTGTCGTCGGCGACGACCCGAACGATCCGGCTGATGGACTTCCCGCCGGGCAGGGCCGCCCGGCCTTTGAACGTAAGGAGGAAGACGTCGGCGTCCCGGTTGCTCTCCTGGGCGCGCACCGTCGGCGTGACGCCTTCCATCTCCGGAAAGGTGCGCACGACCTGACGGGCGATGCGAGTAACGGTCTCTCGTTTCATCCCGCGCCTCCGCTGGACGTCCCGAGCATGACGCGCCGCCGCAGGAACGCCGGCAGGTCCAGGTCGCGCTCGGCCGGAGACACGGCGGCGTGCAGGGTTGTCTCGGGCGCTTCCTGCTCGACGACCTCCGTGACGGTCGGCACGGGCCGGCCGCCAATGCCGGTCACGATCAGGATGGCCTGCGTCCGGCCCGTCATGGCCGGCTCCGTAGTAGCTCCGAAGACGATGTCGGCGTCGGGTGAGAGGGTCTGGCGCAGTTCCTCGACGGCTTCGGAGATCTCGAACAGCGTCAGATCGTCGCCGCCGGTGAAGTGCAGCAGCACGCCGCTGGCCTGTTCCAGGCTGTCGATGCCGACCAGGGGATGATGCAGAGCCTGGCGGACCGCGGCGCGCGCCATCTTGTGGCCTTCGCCCAACCCGATGGCCATCAAGGCGCCGCCGCCGCGCAGCATCAGCTCGCGCACATGGGCGAAGTCAACGTTGACCAACCCGGCGCGTGTGACCAGCTCGGCGATCCCCTGGACGCCCTGGCGCAGAACATCGTCGGCCAGGCGGAAGGCGACCTCGAGGGAGACATCGCGCGGCACGACCTGGAGCAGCCGGTCGTTGGGTACCGTGATGAGCGTGTGCGTCTGGGGCTGCAGCAGGCGCACGCCTTCCATGGCGTTGCGCGAGCGGCGGCTCATCTCGAAGCCGAAGGGCATGGTGACGATGGCGATGGTCACGGCGCCGACTTCGCGGGCGATTTCCGCAGCCACCGGCGCCGCACCCGTCCCGGTCCCGCCGCCCATGCCGGCGGTCAGGAAGACCATGTCGGCGCCCGACAAGGCCCGGGCGATCTCACGGCTGGATTCCATCGCCGCCGCGGCGCCGATCTTGGGATCGCCGCCGGCGCCCAGGCCACGCGTGACACGCGGCCCAAGCTGCAGCTTCGTGGAGGCCAGCGAGCCCTCGAGGGCCTGCGCATCCGTGTTGGCAGCAATGAATTCGACGCCGGTCAGGCCGAGCTCAATCATGCGGTTGATGGCGTTGGATCCGCCGCCACCCAGGCCGAGGACCTTGACGCGGGCCTTGCCCAGCGACGCCAGTTCTTCGTCCATCGACGCCGCCGCGATCGGGCTGACCGAAAGGATCTCACTCATCGACCGTACCTCCTGCTTCGGGTACGACCGCCGCCGCGCCCGGCACGAACATCCGGGCGACGCGGCAACCGGCCCCGCGAAGCTCATCTTCCATCTCGACGGGGATCGTCTCGGGATCCCCAACCAGGGTCACCTGTTCCGCGGCGCGCGCCTCGCGCGCCGAGAACCCCACCACGCAACGCCCGTCCGCGGCGAACGGCAGCAAGGCGGGCCACAGCGTGGCCAGGCGCGCCATGTCGCTGTCCAGGAGCAACAGGTAGTGCGCGATCGGGCGGACCGCCGTCGGCCTGACGGTCTTGGCGGCGTTGCGAACCGCACGCCGATAGGTTTCGACCCAGGGCCGCGGGGCGTCGGGCGATTCGAACCACGCCGCGTGCGCCTCGGCCGAATCCGAATCGGCCGAGAGGTAGGAAAAGGCGAAGTTGAGAAGCGAATCCGGCAGGTCCGTGCCGAGCAGAAGGCGGGCGATCTCGGCGTTCTGCTCGCCGAAGGAGTCTCCCAAGAGTCCGGAGCTGCCACGCGGCGGAACGGCGCCGCCACCGAGCACGACCATCGGCAGGTCGTGCTCCAGGACGCGGCGCGCGATTCCGGCGTACCAGTCGAAGATGCGGAAGCCGCGTTGGTCCTGCGAGCCTTGAGGCGTCAGATAGGGCCGAGTCTCCGGCCACGACAGGGGGCCGCCGGAGCCCCACGTCAGCGGATGATCGAACGTGCAGGCGTACAGCCCGAGGTGGAGATGCTCGAGCAACGCCTGTTCGCCGCGTCGGACCAGCGAGGCCAGAGCCGCCTCGAGGAAAGCGGTGTCCCAATAGTCGCCGCCCGGTTCAAGCGGTGGCAGGATGGGGGCCAGGCCCGATCCCAAAGCGGATCGAAGCAGCGGAATGGCCCGGTCCAGGAAGCGCTCCACCAAACCCCCGCGAGACCACTCGGCCGACTCCCAAGAGCTGCGGACGTTCGGCCGGTCGAACAACACCAGGTAGCGGACTCCCCAGCGGGCGTAGCTGGTCAGCAGGGGATTGACGTCGGCCTCGTTGAGGCTTCCGACGCGGCTGGCAACGTGGACGACGGGTTCGATTCCGGCGTCCAGGATCGCCTTCAGGAAACTCTCCGGGACGGCGCGCTCGACGCCCGACCGCAGAACCAGCCAGCCGGCCTCCAGGCTGGAGAGGACCGGCAGCCAGCGTTCGGCGTCCGCCTGGGTGAAATGGCGGTCGTCGGGGAAGTAGGCGAAACCGAGACGGCTGCGGGAAAGGGTCATCGGCTGCTATGTTGCAAGCCTCGTGCCGCGGAACGCTCAGAGGATTCATGGCCCTACCGGGGACTTGAAGCCTGGTCTGCATTCGCACAGGCCGTCGGGCGAGGGCAACACAAGAAACCCCCTCTCCCGCGAAGCGGGAGAGGGGGAAGGGGGTGAGGGTTACCGCGAAACCGCCAGCTTCAAGACCTTCCCGGCCGCGTCCAGCGTCAGCCGAGCGAAATGGACGTGCCGGGCGCCGCTGGATTGAACCTGCTTGGTCAGGGTCACGACGACGTTGTCCCGTCCGGCGGGGGAGGTCCCCTTGACGCCGAGCTGGGCCGACGGGCAGACATGGTCGCGACCGTCGCAGCCGAAGTGCTGGGCGTGGACCCGCGCCGAAGCGTCGCTCAGGCCGGGCAGGTACTGCGACACGATCGTCTTGACCCGCTCGAACGCCACAGGATCCAGATCGCGAACGCTTCGCTCCGGCCCACCCAGCGCGCACACGACCTTCATCGCCGTCGGCCGGGTGACCTTGCGCACGACGGACTTGGGAGCGGTGGCGGCCACAGCGACCTGCGGCGAGTGCATCGGGTCGCCGTACAACACGAACGAGATGAGGGTCTTCTGGTCCTCACCGTCGAGGTAGCCCTGCCGGCGGTGCATCTCGGCCGCCAGGCTGAGTTTGGCGCGGCGCAGAGCCTCGCCGACCGGCAGACCCTGGTTGAGTTGGTCCCAGAAGTAACGACCCAGGAGATCGGCGCCGATCAGTGGAGGCGTGACCGATCCGTAGGAGATCCTGGTCGAGCCGACAACGGCGTGACTGCCCGAGCTCAGGAACTTGAGCGCCAGGGCCGATTCGGAGGTCCGGTCGATGACGTGAGCTCCGTAGCAGGCTTCACTGAACACGATCCGCGGTGCCCGCCCGCCGTTGACAATGTCCTCCGGGCGCAGGGCGACGGGGAACTCCTCGGAGGCTTCCGGATCACGCAGCGGGTCGCGCTGGCCGAACCATTCGGCGGCGTCGGGGACGCCATGCAAGTTGTAGTAGGAGAGCCGGGAGGGGCGCAGCATCTGCGACGGCAGGGAGCCCACCTGTGACGGCGGGGAGGTCAGCATCGAGTGCGGGTCGCCGATGGCGCGATAGACGGCCATCGAGGCCTTGCGCCAGATGCTGGCGGTGTACCCGAGAGTCCTCTGCCGAGCGGCGAACAACCATGGGAAGGCCCGCGCCAGCCACATTCGGAAGCGGCGCACGGGGGAGAGCGGCCGGGCGGCGGCCTCGTGCTCGAGGGCGGTCTCCCGGATCATCCGGACGAGAAGGTCGGCGTCCTTGTCGCTGGGCAGCCGTCCGACCGGCCACTCCGGGGCGAGGTAGTTCTCGTCCGAGGTGGCGTAGGGGTTGTCCGAGAACACGGCGTCATCGTCGTCGTCGGTGGGGTTGGGCAGCATGTGGAAAGGCAGCACGGAGTGTCCGCCGACGATCAGGAGGGCGCCGATCATCTCGCCGCGGCGAGCCAGGGCGCGGTCGAGGTCGGCCAGGCGCAATTTCACCTGCCAGGCATTGCCCGGATCGGCGGGAGTCAATCCCAGCGGAGTCACCGTCTTCGGATCGTCAATGTACAGGCCGTAGGAAGCCCATCCTTGCCGGCGGCCTGCGGCGGCAACGAGTTCCTCGACAGCGTCCTCGAGGCGCGCCGTGCGATCCTCGCCGAACTGCTGGATCAGGCGGGTGCGGCTGGTCAGGACGATGTACGCCGGAATGCGCCGGTCTTCATCGGGCACATGGCCGCGGACATGGAGCCGGCTGGCGAGACGCTCAAGATCGGCAGCGATCTCGACCAGGCCCTCACTCTGCAGGACGCGTCCGCCGGCGGTGTCCCCGGCATCCGGGCCGCGGAACGACTCCCACGGCTCGGGGGTCGGAGACGGAGGCTCGTTGGCCGCGGCCGCGGTCGTCGATGGATCCGGCGTCTCGTGCCGCACGGAGCGGCGACGATGCGACTGCTCGGCCGCCGCGGGAGATTCAGCAACAGCCGGAGCGGGCGACGGGGCTGAACTAGCGGGAGCGGTGGGGGCCGGGCTGGCGGCCAATCGGTTGTCACCGAGCACCGCAGCGACATCCGCCGGGATGGGACGCGTCAGCGCGACGTCCATCGCCGCTGGCCACAAGGTCTGGTAAGCGTGTTCCGCCCCGAGGTAGCGCTGGGCGACGCGCCCCGTCGGGTCCAGGGCGGCGGCCTGGTGCAGGTAGTCGACGCCGCGGGCCGTCTCGGACCGGCGGATCAGGTCCTCCCCGATCAAGACGAGGAAGGGCACACATTCGGGCCATCGGTCGTGGCCGGCGCGGGCGGTCGCCAAGGCGCCGGTCGCCTCGCCCGAAGCCTTCTGCGCCCGGGCATAGATGAGCGTGGGCAGAGGCGTCTCCGGATCAGCCAGGAGAGCCTGTTGAACCTCGGTGAGAGCCTTGGGGAATTCCTTTCGCCCCAGCGCCGCGATCGCCTGGCGCAAATGCGAGACCCAGACAGGATAGCCTTCGGCCGCGAACTCCTCGCCTCGCAGGGCCAAAGAGCAGCCTTCGTACACGGCGGCGCGTTGCGGGTCGCCGGCGCTCGTCAGGGCCCGGGCCAGTGCCGTGTAGGCCTCGACGGACTCGGGGTCCGCGTTCGTGACCTGCCGCAAGCGACGAATGGCCGGCTGCAGGTGTTCCTGCTCAATCTCGATGGCGGCCAGGTAGAGCTGGATCTCGGCATCGCCCGGCCATCGGCCGAGCCAGTCGGTGGCCGCCTGGCGGCCAAAGTCGGCGCGGCCGGAGGCGCGCGCGGCGTGGAGCAGGCTGAGAAGGGTCTGACGATCGGTCATGTAGTCACCGCCGAAGATTGGAATCCGCCATGTACCAGTTGCAAGGCGTGGACCGCCGCCAGTTGGTGTAGGGCGGAGGCGTCCTCGGGAGCGAGCTCGACGGCGCGTTTGAACATGCGGGCCGCCTGCGGGTAGGCCTTCAGGCTTCGGTAGACCAGGCCCGCTCGCAAGTAGGCCTGCGCCAGGGACGGGTTGAGTTCCACAGCCTGCTGATAGGCCTCGAGCGCCCGGTCGAACTCGCGACGCTCCTCGTGAACCTGGCCTCGTTCCATGGCCAGCTCAGCCGAAGGGGCCAGCGCTTCGGCCTGGGCCAACTCATCCACGGCGCGGTCGAGGTGGCCGGCCAGGCGACTGACACGCGCCAGCCGAATGCGGTGAGAGGCGTTGCGCGGCGCCAGGCGAGCGGCTTCACCGCCGGCCTGCAGTGCTTCATCGAAGCGTCCGATGGAGGCGAGCGCATCCGCCAGGGCCGCCCAGAGCGTCTCGTCGCCGGACTCTTCGAGCGCCAGCTTCAACTCTTCGACAGCCTGATCGGCGCGGCCGTGTTCGACCAGGAGGCGGGCGCGCAGGGCCGAGGTGTCGGCGCGCGTTTCCGCACCGGCAGCCGCCCGATCGAGCAGGGCCAAGGCCTGGTCGACGTTGCCTTCGAGAGCCAACACCTCGGCCAGGCACTGCAAGGCAGCGGGCGAGTCGGGGTTCTCATCGAGAGCCGCCCGGGCCTTGCGCCGCGCTTCGTCGGTGCGGCCCAACCCGAGATCGGCACGCGCCTCGCCGGTGAGCGCGTCGACGTCCGACGGGGCGAGGGCCCGGGCACGCGCGAACCAGGCGGCCGCCCGCTCGTAGTCGGATCGCGACAGGGCCAAGGAGCCGGCTTCCTTCCAGACCTGACCCAGGCCGGGCAGCAGACGCAGGACCTGCTCGTAGGCATGCTGCGAGTCGTCGGGGTGGCCGGCTTCGCGCAGGGCGCGTGCCAGGGCCAACCAGGCGTCGCTGTTGTCCGGATCCAAGTCGGCAGCGTGCTGCAGGTGAGGCAAGGCCGAGTCGAGCTCTTCGCGCTCGAGGTAGAGATTGGCCAGCTGCAAGTGCCAGGTTGGCTCGTTCGGCCACGCCGCCACCGCGTCGTTCAAGGCGGCGACGACCTGCGACGAAGCCGTCGTCGAATTGCCGGGCATCGCCGAAAGGGCGCGGGCCAGGGGCAGGAGGCTCGGGTCCGACGCCGCCGCCTCGAAGGCCTGCCGCGCTCGCTCCACGTTGGCCAGGCTGCGGTGACACAGGCCCGCCAGCAGGGCTCGCCAGACGCCCTCCAGGGCACTCGCCGGGATCTTTTGAACGACCTGGAAGGCTTCGACGGGGCGCCCCGCACGCAGCAGGGCGATCGCCAGCGCTTCGGTCGCGGCCGGAGGCTGGCCGGCGGCCTCGCAGGCCGCCAACAGAGCCTGAATCGCCTCGTCGTCCGTGGCCGACCAGGCTGCCCAGCGTGCGCTGAGGAGGCGCTGGCGCGGCGATTGAGGCTGAGAGGGCAGGCTGGCGAGGACGCTCTTCGTTCGAGCCAGGAGATCTTCGCGGGCGATCGCGGGGGCATGCCGCACAGCTCCGCCCGTCTCGCCATACAGCCACTGAGCGTCGGCCAGGCGCAGCCACACCTCGCCGACATCGACCGAGGCAGCGCCCCCAATGGACTGGACATACGCCTCGACGGTGTTCAGGGCCGCGACCCATTCGCCGAGCCGCATGTGGGCGTCGGCCAGACTGCGGGCCTCGTCAATCGACGACGGCGCCTCATACGAGGCCGCGCGAAGTCCGTCCCAGGCGGAGGCGGCGTCGCCGCGCGCCAGATGCGCGGGAACAAGAAGCGCGAAGGCTGTCCGGGAGCGGCCCGGCAGGCGAACGGCACGATCCAGGGCCGCCAGTGCCTCGGCTGGCAGAGCGGCCCGCAGAGCAGCCTCGGCGTTCGCGGTCCACAGTTCGGCTGAATCCGGGTTCGCCTCGACCGCCGTGCGAGTGTGCGCTAGACCGGCTTCGACATCCCCGGCGCGGCTCAGCAGGAGTCCGAGGCGTCCACGAGCGTCCGGCGATGGGACGTTGTCGTCGGGAAGCTGATGCAGGAGGTCGAGGGCCGCCTGACGATCGCCGCGTTCCAACTCCAGTCCGGCCCAATCGAGTCGGGCGGGGAGGTCGGCTGGGTGCGCTGCCAGGACGTCGCGCAGGAGCACAACGGCTTCATCAGGTCGCGCGGCCTTGGCCAGAACCTTGGCTGCACGTCGGATGGGCTCGGCATCTCCGGCGCGCAGCTCGGCGGCTCGCAACCAGGCATCGCGGGCGGCGTCGAGACGGCCGCAGCTCTCCTCGAATTCCGCCAGAGATGTCCATCCGTCGGGATCGTCGGGGTGCAGCCGGACGGCCGTCTCCAGCAGTCGCTCGGCGGCCGGGACATCGTCGAGCTTCGCCAGCAGGTCGGCCGTCTTGCGAAGGACGGCCGAGTCCTTGCGCGCCGCGGCAACGGCTCTCGCAGCAGCCTCGCGGGCTTCGTCTCTGTCCCCCGCGCGGTCCAGGAGGTCTCCGAGATCCAACCACACGGCGGCATCGGCAGGGGTCAGCCGGGCCAGCTGCTTCGAGGCGGCGATCGCTTCTTCGACTTCGCCGAACTGACGCGCCGACACAGCCCATTGCGTCGCGGCTTCCGCCGACGTCGGATTCATTTTGGCGGCGACGCGGGCCTCGTCGAGGGCCTGGGCTTCCAGGCCGGCGGCCTGACAGGCGCGCGACAACCAGAGGCGCGCATCGACATCGTTCGAATCGGCCGCTCGGAGCTGCTCGAAGGCCGCGACGGCCGCCGCGGGCTCGCCGGCGGCGAGGGCCATGCGCCCCTTCGCTTTCCAGGCACGGCTCCGAAGCTCTGTTCCAGGCGCGGCCCCGTCGGCGGCCTGACCGTACGCCTCGACGGCTCGGATGAACTCGCTTCCAGATTCGTGGGCTTGGCCCAGCCACCATGCCAACTCCGGGCCGGTCTCGCCGAGTGCGCGCGCCCGCAGCAAGTGGCCGGTGGCGGCTCGCGCTCCACTCGCGTCGGTTCCTCGACGAAGCAGCAGTCGGCCGGCGGCAAAGTGAGCGGGGGACGGCGCATCGGCCGGCAAACCCTCCAGCCAGCGCAAGGCCTCTTCGAATCGGTCCCTTGCCTCGAGCGCCTTCGACAGGGCGATCCGGGCGGGCCAATGCCCGGGTTGCTTCGCGGCGCAACGTTCGTAGGCGCCGGCGCTCTCGTCTCGCCGTCCCAATGCATCCAAGACAACCGCGTGGTCAAAATGCCAGCCCGCCGGAGCCTCCGCGAAGGCGCACGCCTTGCGCATCAGCGGCTCGGCTTCCGTCCAGCGGGACTGATCTGCATAGGTTTGAGCGAGAGCCATCAACAAGGATGGCGACTCGGGGACGGCTTGAATGCCGCGGGAGAGCATTTCGGCGGCGCGGGGAGTGTCCCCGTTGTGGCGGAGCACATCGGCAGCGCCCAGCCACGCCTGCTCATCTTCGGGCGCCGTCTCGATCAGCGTCTCCAGCTCACGCAGCGCCTCGGCTGACGCGCCACCGAGGGCCAAGGCGCGCGCATGCAGTGTCTTGGCGCCGGACGACGGCGCCACATCGAGCAGACGAAGCGACCAGGCCAACGCCTGATCCGCCTGGCCGGCCTCCAATGCGTACGTGGCGGCCTCAGCCATCGACTTGGCGTCCGCGCCGGCCTCGGCGCCGAGAATCGTCAGGGCCTCCGATGGACGGCCGGCGGAACGAAGGGCGCGCGCCAGCAAGCGGCGTCCATCCTTCGACTCGGGTTCCAGGGCGAGAGCCAATCGTGCCTCGTCGACCGAAGCGGCGGGTTGGCCGGCATCCAACAATCGCTCGGCATGGTCGCGGCGGAGAGCAGCATTCGTGGGGTCGGCTTCGGCCAGGACGGCTGAGATCTCGAGAGCGAGTTCCACCTTCCCGGTGCCCTGCGCCGCGGTCTGCAAGGCACGGGCGAATGCCGCGGGCAAGCGACCAGCCTGACGCGCCTCGTCCCAACCACGTGCCAGTTCGTCCGAGGCCTTGCTGGCATCGCCTCTCATCGCCATCACGATGCCGAGGGCCAGATGGTCCATCGGCTCGTCGGATGTCGCCGAAAGGATCTCAGAGGCGGCATCGAGCTCGCCCTTTCCGGCGAGCGCCACGGCGAGCAAGGCGCGGCGTTGGGGAGTCGAGAAGGCGCGAACAGCCTGGCGTCGGGCCTCAACGGCCGTCAGCGCATCGCCATCGGAGTCGGCTGCCGCAGCGAGAGCATCGGCCGACTCGGCGACCATGCGCTGGGCAGCGTCCCAGGCTTCCTGCGCGGCCTCCAAGGCCGCATCCGCTTGACCCTTGAGGCGCGCCAGGCGGGAGCCTTGGATCGAAGCCTCAAACCCGCCGTCGCCCGCGATGGGGTCCGTCAGCGAAGCCAAAGCGGTGGCAAGAGGAAGGTCCCCCGCCTGTTCCAGCCACGCCGCGGCGTTTGGTCGTTCCGAGGATTCCAAACCATCCGCCAGCTTCCGGGCGGCGTTTTCCACGGTGTCGTTGAGGGCCAGGGCGAAACCCGCGAGCAGGAGCCCAGGCTCACCCTGGTGGACGAGGCCGCGGAGCCAGGAAGCGGAGTCTTGGAGATGGGGCCAGACGCACGCCAGGGCCTCGCGCCACGCGCCCGGGTGGGAGGCCATTTCGGCAGCAAGACTCTCCGGCGACGATTCCGGCGCGAGCAACCTCGCCGCGAGGAGGATCACCTCGCGAGGCGAAGACGGCTCATGCGAGTCTGGGGTGGCCGGATCGGATCCGGGGCCCTCGCCGGGCAGGGCCTGGAGGTCGCTGAATTGCGAGTAGCCACAGGCCACCAGAAGGCATGTACCGGGCGCCAGCGGCCCCGTGCCGGCCTGAAGACATCGTTCGACGACGCCGGGCTCCCGCAGAGCTTCCCAGAGCGCGGGCAGACGCAGCAGGCGCCGCAGGGTCTCGGCCACATCGGCCGGAGTCCGCGACGCCGAGAGCAGGCCGAGGATTTCCTCCAGAGGTCGCATCGGCAGGGCCGAAGATCAGGCCGGCCAGTTGATGACGCTGACGATCCAGTAGGATGCGCCGAGCATCATCAGCCCAATGGTCATCAGGAACAGCCCGACGCCGTTGGCCGAGCGGACCAGCTCATTGAGCGCCGCCACGAGGGTCGAGGCGCTGTTCACGAGGCCGCTGACCTCCTCGGCCAGCCCCTTCTGCCCGAGGCGGGCGGTGTGGGCGGCCAAGGCCTGGATCTCCTTGGAGTAGCCCCGACTGATCAGGACGAAGGCCCCGAGCAAAATGCACAGGAAGCCGAGGACGAAGACCGCCCCGGCGATCAGGATTTGGGTGTCACGCAGGGTCAGGGGAATCATTTCCGCCTCCAGGGACCGGCATCTGGAGGCGGAGATGCAAGCTGCGTGCCAAGGGCCCGAGGCTACGCCGGCTGGGTCTGGAACTCCGGCGGAAGGTGCCCGATGTCGATGACCTCGTCGTCGCAGAACAGCATGGCCCGCTCGATGGTGTGGCGCAGTTCGCGGATGTTGCCCGGCCAGCGATGGGCCTTCAGCGCGTCGATGGCGCGGGGCGTGATCCCGCTGATGTTGTTGCCCGTGCGCTGGTTGACCTGGCGCACAAACATGCCCACCAGCGCCGGTATGTCGCCGATGCGCTCCCGTAGCGGCGGCAGGTGCAGGTCGACGACCTTCAGGCGGTAGTACAGGTCCTCGCGGAACTCGCCGCGGGACATCATCGTCGGCAGATCGCGGTTCGAAGCCGCCAGGATCTGGACATCGACTCCAATCTCGTTCACGCCGCCGATGCGGCGAAAGCGCTGCTCGTCGAGCACGCGCAACACTTTCGCCTGCATGTCGGATCGCATGGATGAGATTTCGTCCAGGAAGAGGAGGCCGCCATCGGCGACTTCGAGCAGGCCCGGCTTACGCTTGGTGGCGCCCGTGAACGCTCCGGCCTCGTGGCCGAAGAGCTCGGATTCGATCATGGTGTCCGGCAGCGCGGCGCAGTTGATCGCCACGAACGGCTTGTCGGCGCGGGGCCCCATGCCGCGAATGGCCTGCGCCAGGATTTCCTTGCCGGTGCCGGTTTCGCCCGTGATGAGCACCGAGACACTGGCGGCGGCCGCCCGCTGCGCCTCGCGGGTCAGACGCTGCATCGCCGGCGTATCGCCGATGACCCACTCGAGCGAGGCGCCCGAGGCGCGCCGCAACAGGTCGAGCTCGCGGCGCAAGTTGACGATCTCGCGGGCGCGTTCGACCGCCTTGAGCATGCGATCGAAGTCGAGCGGCTTCTGGAGGAAGTCCTGCGCCCCGCGCTTCATGGCCTCGACCGCCATCTCGACCTCGCCGAAGGCGGTGATGATGATGACGGGGGGACTGGGATTCTCCCGGGCAATGCGGTCGAGCAGGGAGAGGCCGGATCCGTCGGGCAGCGAGACGTCGAGCAGAATGACGTCGGCGTTTCCGGCTTCGATCGCCTGCAGGGCCTGGGCCAAGCTCCCGGCCTCGATCGTGTCGTAGCCGGCGTCACCCAGGGCCTGGCTGACGAAACTGCGCGCCGTGTCTTCGTCGTCGACGATCAGGATGGTGATGCTCATCCGCCGTCGGCCTCTGCAGCGGGAAGTCGCAAAGTGAAGACCGTCCCGGCGTCGGGGAAGCTCTCGGCGGTGACGGTCCCCTTGTGGGCGGCCAGGATGCGACGGGAAATGGCCAGGCCCAGTCCCGTCCCCTCCTTCTTCGTCGTGAAGAAGGGATCGAAGATTCGTTCGATCACGTCGGGCGGGATGCCCGGCCCGGTATCGGCGATGCGCAGTTCCACGATGCGGCCCTGCGGCGTCTCCTGGGGAGAAAGGTTGACCGACAGTGTACCCCCGCCCGGCATCGCCTGCACGGCGTTGGTGAACAAGTTGGCGATAACCTGCTCGAACGTGCGCGGATCGATGCGCGCCGGGGGCGTGTCCTCGGCGAAAGCGGTGTGGCTCAGCACGCGGGCCTGCGCCAGGCGAGGCTGCCAGCGGGCCAGGAGCCGGCGCATCAGCTCCGCCAGATCGGTGGGCTCCATGTGCAGCTCGAGCGGGCGCGCAAAGAACAGCACGTCCGTCATCAGCTGGTCGAGCCGGAGACACTCCTTGCGCACACGCTCGAGCGATTCGTACAAGGGGTGCTCGTGGCCGAGGCGGGAGGCCATGAACTGCACGCCGGTGCTGATGTTGTTGATCGGATTGCGAACCTCATGGGCGAAGATCGCCGAGACCTCCCCGAGCAAGGCTCGCTGCGCCAGGATTTCCGTTTGCGACTCAATCGCCGCCTGCTCGGACTGGTCGTGGAGAACCACGAGCAGCCGCGTGCGCGCCCCGGGCCCGAGCGGACGGGACCGCAAGCGGACTGGAAACGGCGTCCCGTCGCGGCGATGCAGGATGAGGCGGGAGCGTTCCGCCGCCAGGTCGTGCCCCAGGGAATCGAGCAGCGTGCCGCGGACATCTTCCGGTCCGACCAGCACGTCCTGCACCGGGAGGCCCTCGAGTTCCTTGGCCTGATATCCCAGGATCTCGGCCGCTCGGGCGTTGGCCTGGCGCACGTGCAGGTTCTCATCCAGGGCCAGCACCCCGTCGCCGACGGCGGCGGCGTGGCCCCGCAGCTCCGCTTCCAGCTGCTGCAGCGAGCGTTCCAGCGAGGCGACGGCCTCGCGCTGGTATTCGAGGAGCAGGGTGGCGTGGGCGACGTTGGCCACCACCTGAAGCCAATCCTCGATGTCCTCCGGAGCGTCTTCTGGTTGTGCCCAACCGGCTGCGACGAGTCCAATCCACGCGCCGGCGGCACCGACGGGGATCGTTCGAAGATGACCCAGCCCGGCCGCGCGCGCGGCGCGGGCGAGCGCGTCGTCCGGCCGCTGTCCCAATGTCCACGCGCCGGGTCGATCGAACGCGTGGAAGGCCTCCGCGGCGAGTTTCGCAGGAAAGGCGGCCGGCAGTCCGCCCGCCATGACGTACTCGGGCCCCTCCGCCGACAACCGATAGGACCCGAAGACCGCCGCGCCCAGCATCTGCCTGGAAGCGTCGGCGATCTGGTTGGGGGAGGGGGCCGGGCTGGTCACCGCCTGTCCGGTCAGTTCCACCAGGCGCGAGACCCGCGCGGCGCGGGAGGCTTCCTGATTGGCGGTGCGGCGACGTTCCTCGACGGGCATGAGCCGCAAGATACCGCCTCGTCCGGGGCCGGACGTCTGACCGAACACGTCGACGCGCAGAATCTCGCCTTGCCGGGTGCGCAGGGGCACGTCTTCCTGAAACGTTTCGGACGAATCCCATGCGCCCAGGACGCGGCTGAGGGCGCGCTCTCCAGCTTCGCCGGCAAACAAATCGTCTGGACGGAGGGCTTCGGCCTCGCTGCGGGCATAGCCGGTGAGCATCAGGAAAGCGTGGTTGGCCGCCAGCAAACGTCGGCCGTCCGCGCTCAGGGCGAGGACGGCCTCGGGCATTCGATCAGCGAGCAAGCGGAAGAGGTCGCGGAACGGGTCGGGACGCAGCAGCCGAGCCAAGGGACCGGACGAAGGGGAGGGGCTCGGCAATGCGTCGACCTAGGCCGCGAGCGCCTGCTCCCGTGCATGCCGCAGGCGGGCGGGAAGGATACCTTCGATCGCCCGGTACTTGGCGACCGTTCGGCGGGCGACGCTGACGCCTTCCTTCCGCAGGCGGGCGGCGATCTCGTCGTCCGTCAACGGTGTCGGCTCGCCCTCGACGATCTCCTTGATGCGGTCGCGCACGGACAGCGAACGGTCGAAAAACCGGGTCAGGGGGATGATGCGGCCGTCGGGAAGCGCCACCGACTTGTGAGCGACGGCGCGCGAGACGGTCGATTCGTGAACCCCGATCTCAAGGGCAATACCGGCGCGAGTGATCGGCTGAAGGAAACGGTCGCCGTGATCGATGAAGTCGCGCTGGCGGTTCACCAGGATCTGCATCAGACGCTTCATCGTGTTGTTGCGCTGCTGCAGGCACTTCACGAAGAGCGAGGCCCGCTCCAGATGGCGCGTCCACGCTTCGCTCTGGTCCTCGGCCGCCTCGGGCAGCGATTGACGGAAGAGGGGGTTGACGCGCAGCCATCCCGCCACCGGGGCGAAGATCTCGACCACCAGCGTGCTCTCGGCACCGTTGGGGTTGCGTGAGATCTGAATATCGGGTGAGTGATAGACGTTCGGGTCGGCCGGAGACGCCTGGCGGCCCGAGCGCCAGAAGGCGCGCGCCGGGTAGGGATTGAGCTTGTCATGAATCAGATGCGCGGCCAGCTTGACCCGCGCCAGCCCGACCCCCAGGGCCTGCGCGACGCGTTCGAATTCACGGCGCCCGAGTTCGGAGAAGTGGTTTTCGACAAGCGTGCGCGCCAGGCCGACCAGCGGATCGCCGGGCTCGAGAAGGTCCAGCTGCACCAGCAGCGCCTGCCGCGGGCCTTGAGTCGCCAGGCCGGGCGGGTCGGCGTGGGCGATCAGACCGAGCACGCGCTCGACCTGCTCGAGAGAGGCGCGGTTGCTGCGGGCCAGGATCGCCGGTGGGTCCTGGAGGAAGCCCTCCTCGTCCAGCGAGGACAGGATGAAGGCCGCCAGGGGGCGATCCTCCTCGCGCAGCTGCCCGGCGAGTTGCCCGAGCACATGCAGCGCCAGGTCTTCGGGCGCGGCCGGTTCGAGTTCGGGAGGTGTGTCATCCAGGGAAGCCGACGAGGAGGGGCGGTAGCCGTCGCGCGGGGAGAGGTAGACCACCAGGTTGTCGTTGGCGGCGCGGGCGCTGCAAGCCGGGCACGGGCCCGCGGCGACGAGACGCCGATGGCACGACGGGCAGACGCGATCGTCGACCAGTTCAAGCGCCGGGTTGGAGGCGAGTTCCCCCTGGACCCGGTCGCGCAGTTCCAGGTTGGAGAGGGCCAGCAGGCTCATCGTCTGAGCCAGGTGAGCCGTGGTCAGAGGGCGAAGGGAATGATCCTGAACCTGCAGCATGGCTCGCTCCACGGGCGAGAGTGTAGTCATAAGCGCCCGTCGGCGCAAGTGGGTTGCAAGTTCTGTGCCCATGCCGCATGCTAGAATGTCAACCATGGCGGAGGCTAGGACCTGGGTCGTTGGCGGTGGGCTGGCGGGCTCCGAGGCCGCCTGGCAGATCGCGCAGGCCGGGGTGCCCGTCACGTTGTTCGAAATGCGTCCAGCGGAATCGACCGGCGCTCACGCCGGGAGTGACCTGGCCGAGCTGGTGTGTTCCAACTCGCTGGGCTCAGCACTTCCAGACCGCGCCTCCGGCGTCTTGATCGCCGAGCTCCGGCATATGGGCTCGCTGCTGTTGGAGTGTGCCAAAGCGACGAGGCTCCCGGCGGGCGGAGCCCTGGCGGTCGACCGCGTAGGATTTGCAGCGCGTGTGACGGAAGCCGTCTCGTCGCACCCGCGCATCCAGATCGTGCGCCAGCGCGTCGATGCCATACCCGAGGGGGTGGGCGTGGTCGCCTCGGGTCCGCTGACGGCCGCGGCGTTGGCCTCGGCGCTGCGCGAGCTCGCCGGAGAGGAGCACCTGTACTTCTACGATGCCCTCTCACCGATCGTCGAGGCGGCGACGATCGACGAAACCATCGCGTTCCGTGCCTCGCGCTACGACCGTGGCGAGGAGCCGGCTGGAGACTATCTCAACTGCCCGATGGACCGCGAACAGTACACGCAGTTCGTCCGGGCGTTGGTGTCGGCGGAACGGATTCCCCTGCGCGAGTTCGAGCAGGATCTGCGCACCGGCGTTCGGGCGGGCCCCGACCGGTTCTTCGAGGGCTGCTTGCCGGTCGAGATCCTGGCCGAGCGCGACGAGCAGGCGCTGTCCTTCGGGCCGCTTCGCCCCGTGGGTCTGACGGATCCGCGCACCGGGCGGTGGCCGTTCGCCGTCGTTCAACTCCGGCAGGACAATCTGGCCGGAAGCCTGTACAACCTTGTCGGCTTCCAGACGAACCTGACGTATCCGGAGCAAGACCGTGTCTTCCGAATGATTCCGGGATTGGAGAAGGCGCGTTTCGTTCGTCACGGGCAGATGCACCGCAACACCTTTGTCAATTCGCCGAAGCTGCTGCAGCCGTGGCTGGAGGCGCGCCTACGGCCGGGGTTGTTCATGGCGGGTCAGATTACCGGGGTCGAGGGCTACCTGGGCAACATCGCCACGGGCCTGCTGGCCGGCGTCAATGCGGCCCGCCACGCTCTGGGTGAGTCGCCGATCAGCTTGCCGCCGACGACGATGCTGGGCGCGCTGTGCGAGTACGTGACGCACGCCGACCCGCGGCATTTCCAGCCGATGAAGGCTGCGTTCGGTCTGTTGCCGCCACTGGCCGATGGCCGGAAGCGCGGTCGCCGCGAACGAAATTGCTCCTACGCGGAACGGTCGGCCGCGGATCTGGCTGCGGCGTGGCCGTCTCGAATGCGCATAGCCACCACATGATGCACACAACCAACACCGAACAATCTCCGCGCTTCAAGCCCTGCGAGGCTACGCGCATGGCCTGGTTCCTTTTCGCCGCTGCCTTGGCCGCCGGCTGCGGACGGGGCGGCACCTCGCCTCGGTCGGTCGCCTTCGACGGAGACCGCGCGCTCCAACTTGTCGATGTGCAAATGTCTTTCGGGGCACGCTACCCGGGTTCAGCCGGGCATGCTGCTGTGCAGCTTTGGATCGAGCAGGGTTTGCGAGACGCCGGTTGGATGACGGAAGGACAGGACTTCTCCTTCGAGGGAGTCCCGCTGCGCAACGTCGTCGGGCGCCTGGAGTCGGCGAGCGGCCCGCTTGTCATCCTGGGCGCTCACTACGATACGCGCCCTCGTGCCGACCGCGACTCGATCGACCCCACAGCGCCCGTCCCGGGCGCGGATGATGGGGCCTCCGGCGTGGCCGTGCTGCTGGAACTGGCGCGTGGCCTGGCGGTCGCGCGACCCGCCTGCGAGGTGCGACTGGCCTTCTTCGATGCCGAGGACAGCGGGAACATCGGGGAGTGGGATTGGAGCCTCGGCGCCCGCCACTTCGCGGGAGTGCTCGATACCGACCCCCAGGCGGTTGTCATCGTGGACATGGTTGGCGACCGCGACCTGCGCCTGCCGCGCGAGTCCAATTCGACCGTGTCCTTGGTGGACTCGATCTGGTCGGCGGCGCGGCAATTGGGAAACGATGCCTTCGTCGACGAAGCGGGTTCGTCGATCACCGACGACCACATTCCGTTTCTCGAGCGCGGTTGGCCGGCGGTCGACATCATCGATATCCAGTACCCCTACTGGCACACGACGCAGGACACCGCCGACAAGCTTTCTGCCGACAGCCTGGAGCAGGTCGGAACCACTCTGGCTGCCTGGCTCTCGTCGTTCTGCGTTCCGCCGGCCGATGGATGACGCCGGCAGACCCCCAATTACGTATAATCGGACCCGGACGACTTCGTTGGAGACCCCCATCGGTCAATTCCTGCAGTCAGCCACAGCCAAGCTCCGAAAGCTCGGGCCAACCGCCCGGGGAGAGGTCCACACCGCGCCCTCTGGCTTGCCGGGGGCGCTTGCGTTGACCTAATGAGCCGCCGACCCCTTCCCACCGAGGCACCGCGCGAACGCGCCTTTCTGGTGGCGGCGCCTCTGGAGGGCGCCCCGACTCTGCTGGGCCCCGAAGACTCCCTTGAGGAGTTAGCCCGCCTGGCCGATACGGCCGGGCTCACGGTGGTCGGCGGAGCGGTTCAGCGCCTACGCCGGCCCGACCCCAAGACGTTCCTGGGTTCGGGCAAAGTTCGCGAGATCCATGACTGGATCGAGGAGACCTTGGCCGACGTCGTCATCTTCGACGACGAGCTTTCGCCGCGCCACCAGCGCGAGCTGGAGAAGGTCTTCACCGACGACGTGCGCGTGCTGGACCGCACGGCGCTGATCCTGGACATCTTCGCCCAGCACGCCCAGTCGCACGAAGGTCGCCTGCAAGTCGAGCTGGCCCAATATGAGTATCGTTTGCCGCGCTTGACCCGCGCCTGGACGCACCTGGCGCGGCAGGCCGGCGGCGGCGGCGGGCGGGCTGGGGGCGTCGGCGGAGTCGGCTTGCGCGGCCCGGGCGAGACCCAGCTGGAAGTCGACCGGCGCGATATCGGACGCCGCATCCACCATCTCCGCGACGAGCTCGAGAAGGTCCGCCAGCATCGCCAACGCTATCGGCGGCGTCGGCGGCAGGGTGCGGTCGCCACCGTGGCGATGGTGGGCTACACCAATGCGGGGAAGTCGACTCTGCTCGGCCGCCTGGCCGGAACCGAAGTCGTCGTCGCCGATCAGCTCTTCGCCACCCTCGACCCGATGACACGGCGCATCGAATTGCCCTCGGGGCGTGCGGCCCTCCTGACGGACACCGTCGGCTTCATCCAGAAGCTGCCGGCGATGTTGGTGGCGGCCTTCCGAGCGACGCTCGAAGAAGTGGCCGAGGCCGACCTGTTGCTGCACGTCGTGGACATCAGCCATCCGCAGGCGGCCGCCCACGCGCAGGCGGTCCGCGCCACGCTCGAGGAGGTCGGCGCGGAACGCATTCCCGTCGTCACGGCACTCAACAAGATCGATCGGCTGACGGATCCTCGGCAAGCCGATTCCTGGATCGATGAATTCGACCGGGCTGTTGCGGTTTCGGCCGTCACCGGTGCCGGGCTGCCGGCACTCCTGGCCGCCGTCGAACACGAGCTCTACCAGGAGATGGTTCCCGTGGACGTCGGCCTGCCGTACGAGGCGGCACGGTTGTTGAGTCTGATGCACGAACAGGGTCGCGTCGAGAAGACCGAACACACCGACTCGATCATCCACGTTGTCGGCCGGGTGCCGCGTCATCTGGCTGCCGAGTTCGACCCCTACATTCGGCGCAGGCGCAAGGCGCGTTCCACCCCCGCGGCGGACGCATCCTGACTCCCGGAGGTTCCCGGTCATGAAGCGAGCCTCCGCCGAGGCGTTGAGGGAGTTCCAGGCGTTCGCCGAAGGCGCGGCGCGTCTCGAAGCGCGGTTCGATGCCTTCACGCGGGCGCTGTTCTCCACCGACGCCTCCAACCACCAGGTCGAGCCATTGGGAGTCGTCTTTCCTCGTTCGGCCGAGGAGGTTGCGGCGGTCGTGGCGAAAGCAGCCGAGCTAGGGCTACCGCTCTTGCCCCGCGGCAGCGGCACGAGTCTGGGCGGCCAGGCGGTCGGCGCCTGCCTCATCCTGGACCTGTCGCGGCACATGAACCGAATCGGGAGCATCGACGTCGAGCACGAGTCGGCCCTCGTGGAACCAGGCGTCGTGTGCGCCCGATTCAATGCCGAGGCGGGCCGGGTCGGCTACGCCTTCGGCCCCGACCCGGCCTCGGCCGATCGGGCCACATTCGGCGGGATGATCGGCAACAACGCCGCCGGAGCCCACTCCATCCGCTACGGTACGACCGCCGACCACGTTCTCGCGGCCGAGGTGGTGTTGAGCGACGGCTCGACCGCCCGCTTGGAGGCGCTCGAGCCGGCCGCCGCCGCCCGCATCGGCAGCGGCGCCTCCCTTGAGGCGTCCATCTACCGCACAGCCCTCGACCTGCGCCAGTCGGCGCGGTCAGCCGTAGAGCGCTCATGGCCGCGCACGTGGCGGCGCGCCTCCGGCTACAGCCTGAACTACCTCGTCGGCTATTCTCCCGCCGAGCCGCCCGGCTGGTACCGCCCCGGAGAGCCGTACCTGCGGGGCGAGCAGGTCAACCTGGCGCCTGTCCTGTCCGGCTCAGAGGGCACGCTCGCCATCCTCACACGCGCGACGGTCCGTCTGGTCCGTCGGCCAACGGCAACGGTCTTGGCGCTCATCGCCTGCTCCGGCATCGCCGCGGCTTGTGACCTTACGCCGGGGATCCTGGAAACCGAGCCATCCGCCGTCGAGCTGATCCCGAAATCGATCCTGGAGCGGGCGCGCAGTGTCCCGGCCTACGCGCGCATGTTGACCTTCCTCGACGGGGAGGTCGAAGCGTTGCTCGTCGTGGAGTACACGGGCGAGACGGCCGCCGAGGCGCGATCCGCCGCTCAACGTCTAAGGATGCCGGTTCAGCTTCTCGAAACGCCGCAATCGCAAGCCGACCTTTGGGCGGTGAGAAGGGTAGGCCTCGGGCTGCTCATGTCCGTCCCCGGGGATGTCAAGCCCGTGACGTTCATCGAAGACGTGGCGGTACCGGTGGAACGGCTGGGAGAGTACGTCCGGCGCGTGGATGAGATCCTGCGAGCCCACGGGACGCGTGGAGAATGGTACGCGCACGCCTCGGCGGGTTGTCTCCATTTGAGGCCGCTGCTCAACCTGAAGACGGTGGAGGGCAGGGCGGAGCTGCGTGGCATCTCCGAAGCGGTTTTCTCTGTCGTCCGGGACATGCGCGGGTCCTTCTCCGGCGAACATGGCGACGGCCTCTCGCACACCGAGTTCAATGCGGCTTTGTTTGGCCCCGAGCTGATGGCGGCGTTTCGCCGCCTCAAGGATGCCTTTGACCCCGACCACCGCTTGAATCCAGGCAAGGTGGTGCCGTTGGAGGACGCCCCGGTCGCCGCCGTCGACCGCGATCTGCGCTACGACTCGCGCTTCCCCAACCGGGATGTGCCGGCCATCTTTGCCCACCGCCGCGAGGGCAGCCTGATCCAGGCGATCGAGGCCTGCAACGGCGCCGGCGTCTGCCGCAAAGACGATGGGTTGATGTGTCCCTCGTACCAGGCGACCCGGTTGGAGGAGCATTCGACCCGAGGGAGGGCCAATGCCCTGCGGGCCGCGCTCACCGGGCGTTTGCCCAGCGAAGCCTGGGCGAGCCCGCAGCTCCACGGAATCCTGGACCTTTGTCTGGAGTGCAAGGGCTGCAAGGCCGAATGTCCAACCGCCGTCGACATGGCCCGCCTCAAGGCGGAGTTCCTGGCTGCGTATCAGAAGACGCACGGAGTGCCGTTGCGAAGTCGACTCTTTGGGGAGATCGGTGTTCTTCTCCGCCTGAGCCGGCCGGTGGCGCCGCTCGTCAATCGCCTCAGCTCCACGCGGCTTCTCCGTTCGCTCCAAGATTCCGTGTTGGGCATCGATCGGCGCAGACGGCTCCCTCGGCTCGCGCGGGACCGCTTCCGGGCGCCGGTCCGGCGTCAACCGAGGCTGGATTCGCGCGAAGTCGTCCTCTTCGTCGACACCTTCACCGAGCTTTCGAATCCGGAGACCGCGCGCGCCGCCCAGCGGCTGCTGAACGCGTCCGGCTACGACGTGGTCCTGGCGGCGGGACAGACCTGCTGCGGTCGACCGATGATCTCCAAAGGACTTCTCGACCGGGCGCGGCAGATGGCGCGTCGGAACGTCGACGCCCTGGCGCCGTTCGCGGCTCGAGGGGTTCCGATCGTAGGCCTCGAGCCGTCGTGTCTGCTGACCCTGCGCGACGAGTACCTGGAGTTCTTCCCCAGGGATCCACAGGCCCAATCCGTGGCGAACTCGGCCCGCCTGCTGGAGGAATTCCTGACGGACGCAGACGGCGGGACGCAGGCGCCGCTGCAACGGCTGGCCTTCCGAGTTGGATCGCCCAACGTCCTCCTTCACAACCATTGCCATGCCAAGGCGCTGATCGGCTCGGCGGCCTTGCGGCAGGTGCTGAGCGCCACAGGCGCGCGAGTCGAGGAGATCGACTCAGGCTGCTGCGGTATGGCCGGGTCGTTTGGGTACGAGAAGGAACACTACGACTTGTCCATGCGCATCGGGGGCATGAAACTCTTCCCGCGTGCTCGAGGAGGGGTGGGGCAGGGTGTGATTCTTGTCGCCCCAGGCATGTCCTGCCGAACTCAGATCGAGGACGGCGTCGGCGCGGCTGCGGTCCATCCCGCCGACTTCTTGGCCTCACGGCTGCAAGATGCCCCTGCAGGTCGGCCGGATTTCGCATAGACGTTAGTCAGACACATGCCAGGAGCCTCGGCTACTCGCATGATGGCGAGGGTTCGGACTCCACTGGCAAACTCCCAAGAGACGGACAAGGCGAGCGTGTGGAAGCCTAACATCGGCGCGTCACGCCTTCTGGGATGAGGCGTCGAAGATTTCGTGGTACCCGCGGTCGAGCTCGTCGTCGGAAAGATGGGCGTAGCGCTGGGTGACAGCGATGTTGCGGTGGCGGGCCAGTTCCTGTGCCAGTTTGAGGTTGCCGCCGGATCCGCGCAGCACCGTCGTGACGAAGAAGTGGCGGAACGAGTGGGGTGTGACGCTGCCGACGGCTTCGGGGCCCAGCGCCTCGGCCACGCGCTCGTGGACGATGGCGCGCCCGGTCGTGGGCGTCATCGGGAGGACGCGGCGGCCGGCGCCGCGGTCGTGGCGCGCGAACAGCGGCAGAGCGCTCAGCGGCCTTCCCGAGGCGCCGTCCAGGTGGTTGCGCGCCCGCAGGTAGCCTCGCAGGGCTTCCAGGGAGCGGCGCGAGAAACGGATGACGGCCTGGCGGTCGCCCTTGCCGACGATCAAGGCCTGGGCTTCCTGCCAATCCAGATCACCGCGGCGAAGGCGGCAGGCTTCGTGGACGCGCAGTCCGGTGTCGGCTAGAGTCAAGAGGAAGGCGCGATCGCGCAGGTGACGCAGCCGCCCGGAGTCATCCTGGGCCGGCTGCGCCGCCAACGTGAGGGCGTGCTGCAGGACAGCCTCGATCGCGTTGCGCGGAAACTGCGGCAAGCGTTGCCCCGGCTTGCGAGCACGGTGTCGAATCAGCATGCGCAGCCGGGGAAGGTTGACTTCGGCCAGCGCCTCGGCCGCGAGATAGTCGTACCACCCGCTGACGGCGGTCAGGTAGAGACGCTCGGTGGCCGGCGCGTACCCCTTGAGGTCGTCCAGGAGCCAGCGGATCCAGTCCTCCGTGGCCTTGTCCGCCGTCAGGCGGGCCGGGTCGAGTCCCTTGTGGGCAAGGACCCTGAGGAACGCGGCAAGGGATTGGCGGTAGGTGCGGGCGGTGTTGGAACTGCGCGCCAGCGAGACCGTGTTCAGGTAATCTTCTACGGATTGGGCGAGGCTGGTCATCTTTCGGGCTCCCTGGGCAGCGGTCCGAGTGCGTCCCAATGGTTGCGTTAATGATACTTATCGCAACCATCCGGTTCCAGTCTAGCGGAACCTCTCTCCCCTGTCAAGCCCTCCCGATTTCGCCTCGAGTCAAATGGAAGTCGTCAGGCAACGATCAGATCTGGGCCAAGGCTGCTGCCAGGACGCATCCCCAACGCTGGGGCCCCCTCCCCTCAGCGGCCCCCGCCTCAGGCTGCAGCTGGCGTATCCGCCTCGCGCCTGCCGGTCAGGATCTGCAGGATCTCGCCGCGCTCCCAGCAGCGCAGGAAGGCCTGGACCATGGTCGGGTCGAACTGGGAGCCGCTGCCCTCGACGATGGCGGCCAGGGCCGTCTCGGGGTCCAGGGCGCGGCGGTACGGGCGATCCGAGGTCATGGCGTCAAACGTGTCGACGACCGTGAGCAAGCGGGCCTCGGGTGGGATGTGTTGGCCGCGCAATCCATCGGGATAGCCGCCGCCATCCCAACGTTCATGGTGCCACTGGACGAGCGGGACCGCCGGCGCCAGATAGGGAATGCCTTCGATCATGCGCTTGCCCACCGTCGGGTGCATGCGCATCTCGTCCCATTCGTCGTCGGTCAACGGTCCACGTTTCGACAAGATGGACTCTCGCACGGCGATCTTGCCGATGTCGTGCAGGATGGCGCCGAACTCGACGGCGCTGCGTTGGGCGTCGTCCCAGCCCAGGTCCCGAGCCAAGGCCTGCGCGTAAGCGCTGACGCGTTCGACGTGATCGCGGGTCGAGCTGTCGCGGGCTTCGATGGCGTTGGCCAGAACGCGCAGGCTGGCCTTGTAGGCCGCCGACAGTTGGAGGAGCATCAGCTCATTGGACCGCTGCAGGCGGGCCTGTACGGCGGCGAGCAGTTCCTGGCTGGTGATCGGTTTGGTGATGTAGTCGTCGGCGCCGAGCGACTTCCCGGCGAAGATGTCTTCGCGGGTGCCGCGCGCGGTGAGGAAGATGAACGGCACGCCGGCGCCGTTGGGCGTCTTCCGCACCGCTTCGAACAGTTCGATGCCGTCCATGATGGGCATCGAGATGTCGGAAAGGATCAAGGCCGGCTGTTCGCCGGCAAGGACGTCCAACGCCACGCGGCCGTTGGCGGCGGTCAAGACGGTGTAGCCCGCCCCTTCGAGGATATCCCTCAAGGCGACGAGCATGGCCGGGTCGTCTTCGACCACCAACAGTGTCGACCGGTCGTCGCGGACCGGCCTGTCCTTAACCACGGTGACGTCCGCTTCCCCCACCTCAGCCCTTCCTGTGCCGCTTGATTATGTCAGGAGGTGACGGTCCGCGCAAGGTGCCGGGGGTCATGCCAGTGGAGCGGGTTCTCGCTGGCGCGCCGGCGGGAGCCAAACGGTGAAGGCCGTCCCTTCCCCCACGGCGGTCTCCAACGTGATATGCCCCCCGTGGCGCTCGACGATCTCACGACTGATGGGCAAACCCAAGCCCGTTCCCGAGACACCGGTGGAACGAGCGTGAGCGCCGCGGTAGAAACGGTCGAAGATGTGGGAGAGCTCGTCATCGGGGATGCCGGGCCCGGTGTCCCGCACGGTGAAGGTCACCCAGGATTGCCCGTCGCGCTCCTGTGTCCCGGTCTCGAGCGTGATTCGGCCGCCCTGGGGGGTGTAGTTCGTGGCGTTGGACAACAGGTTGGTCAGCACCTGCATGATGTACTGCGGGTCGGCCTGGACGGCCGGCAGATCGGATTGAGGGTTGAGCTCGAGGTGCAGGCCTCGGCGAGCGATCATGCGCGCCCGATCCCCGATCAACACCTGGAGCAGCGAATTCAGGTCCGTCGGCTGAGGGCGGAGCTGGACCTGACCGGTGTCGAGGTGGGACATCGCCAACAGCTGCTCGATCAGGCGCCCCAACCGGTCGGTCTCGCGACGCAGCGTCGCCATGTATTCGGTCCGGCGCGTGTCCTCGCTCAGCTCGAGCAGCTCGAGATACAGGCCGATGTTGGTGAGCGGAGTTCGGAGCTCATGGGACACGTCGGCGACGAATTGAGCCTTTACCCGCTCGGCGGCGACCGCCTGCTCGAGGACCGTCTCCAGTTGGGCCGTGCGCTCGCGCACTCGGACTTCGAGGTTCTCGACGTTGACCTGGGCCGCCTCGAAGAGCGAGGCGTTTTGCAGGGCGATCGACACCTGGTCGCCCAGAAGAACGAGGAGCTCGAAGGCGTCGTCGTCCAGCTGGGCCGGCTCGGAGGTCTCGACATTCAAGGCGCCGACGGTGACCCCGTCGATGATGATGGGAACGGTGATTTCCGCCCGAGTGCCCACCAGCCCGGCCACGTAATCGGGATCGTTGCGCACGTCGGGCACGAACGAAGGCTCCCCGGTGCGGATCACCCGGCCGACGATGCCTTGGCTGACCGGGGCGCGATCGATGGCCGGCCGCGGTCCGCTGAGGTGCCGCAGGACGTACTCGTCGCCGTCGCGCATGTAGACCTGCACGACGGGGAAGCCCAAGCTGGCCTGGAGACGCTCAGTCAGCCCGCCCAGGACCGAGCCCACCTCGAGGCGGCGGGCGATGCCGGCGACGACGCGCTGGAGAAGGGTCATCTCAGCCAGGCGGCGCTGGACCTTGGCGTGTTCGACGGCGTTTGACAACGCCAATCCGGCCTGCTGCCCGACGGCGGCGAAGACGTGATACAGGGCTTCGCCGCCGGAAACCGAGCCGCGGACCCACAGGATCACAACGCCCCACAGCTGGTCGCCGGTGGCCAAGGGGAAGGCGATGGCCGACATCGAGTCGCCCTGTCCCGGCAGGTTGCGCAGGACCGGGAGCCGCGTCGCCTCCACTTCGCGCCAAAGCGTTTCGTTCAATGGTGAGGCCTGGAGATCCGCGTACGACGACCCGGGTGGGAAGCGGGTCAGGAGGTTCATTCGGGTCCCGGATTCGCCCGACCGCATATAGGCCAGCCCGAGCGCCCCATCGACCGCGCCCAGTGAGGCGTAGAGCAACGCGTCCACGATCTCGCCGGCGGACAGACTGCCGGCGAAGTGACGGCCGATGGCGTTCACCTGCTCCAGCCGCTCGTGTTCCTCTCTCAACCTTTGATACAGGCGGGCGTTGTGCATGGCGGCCGCGGCGTGGGAAGCGAAGGCCATCAACCTGCGTGAGGATGAAGCGTCGAAGGCTCCCGGCGTGCCGCTATCGAGCATGACGAAGCCCAGGATCTCTTCTCCGTAGCGGACGGGAACGCCGGCCCACGAACGAAGCCACTCCAGGCCCGGGCGATAGACCCAGTTCGGATCCGCAAGTGTGTCGGGCACCGTCACGGCTTCCCCGGCAATCAGCCGCCGCAGGTTGTCGTATCGGGGCGCCTCGAGCGAGAAGCGCGACATGTCCTCCGGGGTGAAGCCGAATCGTTCGTACCCCCGGCTGCGGATGACGCGGCTGACGTCGCCTTCATAGCTCATGAAGTTGGCGGCGTCGCACGGGAAGGCGCGCAGGACCTGCTCGAGGATGCGATCGAGAACCTCTCCGAGCTCGAGTTCGCGGTCAATCGCCTGCGAGGCCTCCTGGAGGGCCTCGGCCAGCTTGCGGGCCCTGCGTTCGGTGTCGAGGAAAGAGGACACGCCCAGGGCGTTGGCCGCCTGGGCCGTAAGGAGCTTCGCCATCTGGATCTGCCGCGGCGGGACCTCATCCAGCGGCCGGCAGAGTTCGAGGGCCAGCGCCCCGGTTTCCTCGTCCCCCCACGTCAGAGGAAGCACCCAGATTCCGCCTCGGTTCTGGTTGTCTCCGTCCTCGGCTGCCGGGGGGAGGAAGGTGTGGTCGCCTTCCTGGGTCAGGGCCTCACGGCGCAGATGATCGGGAAAGGTGAGCACCCCGCGGCCGCGGCGGTCCTTCAATCGCCATCCTTCTTCCCCGCCGGCCGGAAGGTACAGGGCGGCACCGCGGACATACGTCAGTTGGGCGACTGACTCCACCAGACCTTCCAGGGTGGCCGATAAGGCATCGTGGGAAGTCGGACCAACGGCGGACTTGTACGCGGATCCCAGTTCGGCTGTCTGGCTCCAGGCAGCCTCGAGGAAGACTGCGTTCTCCAGTGTGAGGACCGTCAGGTGGGCGAGGGCCTGGACGGCTTCCTCGCGGTGACGGCTCGAGGTGCGCGCCGGGCCGCCGAAGAGGCCGAGGACGCCGAGCATCTCCTCGCCCGAACGCAGCTCGGCGAAGACGCTTCCCCCCGCCCTGCCCACCCGCCGGGCAGCACCCGACGACGTCACGTGCTTCAGGTGCTCCTGGGCGGCGGCGATGGCGGCTTCGCCCGATCGCAAGTTGCCGGACGAGACCAGGCTCATTGGCTGCCCGGTCGCGCTCGGTGTCAGCACGACGACGGCCGCATCGGCGTTCGTCAGTTCACGGGCGACCTTCAGGACGGGCTCGAGGGCCGAAGACACCGCATCGTGCCCGGACGGGCGCGCCCCGTCAGCCGAAGGCATGGGCCCAAGCATGCCGCCCGACGCTCGGGCCCGGGTACGCGCCGGTCGGCTACGAGGCTTGGGGCTTCTTGGAGGAACCATTGCGCCTTTCCCACGCGCCGGCCCACGGGCGCGCCTTCGTCCACGACGCCGGCAGTCGCACCTCGCGAATCGGCGTCGCAAGTTCCATGCCGAGGGCGCGCGCCCTGTCCAGGTCGCCGGAGGCGAGGGCCGCCTGGAGGGGAATGCCGATACGTTCGGCCCAAGCCCACTCCTGCCGGAAGCGGTCGGCTTTGAGCCAGTAGCCTCTCTTCTCCCAGGCTGTCGCTGTGTCATCCACAGACTGACGCAAGCCCGAAACGCAAGCATCGAGGAACGCCAAGAGGTCTGCTTCATCCGGCGGGGCGGATGAGCGCGAGGCGGCGAAGCGAAGGGCCGCCGCGATTCCCTGCAGCAGCCGCTCCCGCGAGCGCGAGGCCGATTCGACACGGATGACACGCGACATGCGAAACGTCGTCCTGTGTGTGGATTATAGCCCGCCCGCTCGGACGGATCCTGAGGTCCGGAGCCGGCCCGTGCTAGAATGGCCTCGGCCCTTCTGGTTGTCGATGAACATGAATGTGCATGTTCGGACGGCGTTCCTGCTGACGCTGGGTGTGCTTCTGGCGGCGCTGGGCGGCCTGTTGGGCTTTGCCCTTGGTCGCTGGGCGCCGATGCGGAGTACCTTCCCCGTGCTTTCGGAGGCCTTCGACCTGGTGCAGTCGGAGTTCTTCGGGCCGCTGCCCGAGCGGTCGACGATGGAACGAGGCGCAGTGCGCGGGCTGGTGGAGTCGCTCGGGGATCCCTATAGCCTGCTGGTCGACCCGGCCGGCGGCGAACTTGAAAGCGACATCCTTGCCGGCGAGTACGGTGGTATCGGGGCCGACATCGTTCGCGACGGTGACGGGCTCGTTCGATTGGTGCCGTTCCGCGGTGGACCGGCGGATCGGGCGGGTATTCGAGAGGGTGAGGTCCTGGTGGCCGTTGACGGCATGGCTGTGGAAAGCGGGTGGTCGATGGACGAGGTCACCTCGCGACTCCGCGGCCCGGTTGGCGCCGCCGTTCTCCTGACGGTCGCGAGCACACCCGTCTCGGCCGAGCGCCGCAGTGTCCGGCTCGTGCTCGAGTCCTTCCCCCTCCCCACCGTTTCCGGCTACCTCCTCCCGGGAGACGAGACCGTCGGCGTCGTTCGAATCAGCCTCTTCTCAGCCGAGACCCCCCACGAGGTTGATCTGGCGCTGGATGACCTTTCCCATCGAGGAGCGAAGGGCTTCTTGCTGGACTTGCGCGGCAATCCAGGTGGTTTGCTGGACAGCGCTGTCGACACAGCCCGGCTCTTCCTGCGCGATGGCACCGTCGCCTCGGAAACTGGCACGGATGGCCGAAGCTCGACCTATGAGGTGCAGGAGCCCGGTACGTGGATCGCCCCTCCCTTGGCGATCGTGGTGGATCGGACCACGGCCAGTGCGGCCGAGATTCTGGCCGGGGCTCTTCAGCAACGCGGCCGTGGCGTCCTGGCCGGTCAGCCGACTCTGGGAAAGGGCACGGTGCAGTCGGTCTACGTCCTGACGGACGGTTCGAGCCTGCACCTGACCACGGCGATGTGGAGGCTGCCCGACGGCGAGCCGCTTCCCCCGGGGGGATTGGTGCCTGAGCTGGCGGTGTCGGTCGATCCTGCCGATCCAGATGTCGTCCTGCGCTCCGCCGCTGCCTGGTTGCGCGAACACGGGCTGTTGCCATGAAGGAAGATGGTGTCAAGGTCGTGGCCACGAACCGCCAGGCCGGGCGGGACTACTTCCTTGAAGATCGCATCGAAGCTGGGCTCGCCTTGCAGGGGAGCGAAATCAAATCGGTCCGAGCCGGCCAAGTCAGCCTCAAGGAGTCGTACGTCAAAGTGGAAGCGGGCCAGGCCTGGCTGCAGGAGGCCCACATTGCACCGTATCAGCCGGCCGCGCGAGAGGGGCACGAGGCGCGTAGGCCGCGGCGGCTGTTGCTGCACCGGCGCGAAATCCTGCGGCTGGAGGCGGCCGTGCGCCAAAAGGGCATGACGATCGTTCCCACGCGCATGTACTTGAAGAACGGCCGGGCCAAGCTGGAGGTCGCCGTGGCACGCGGCAAGAGGAAATACGACAAGCGTCAGGATCTGGCGCGGCGGGAGGCCGAGCGCGAGATGGCCCGGTTGCGCGGTCGTAGAGGCGATCGATGACCGCTACCTCGATCGCGACGATCAACCGGATGCCGGAGGCCGAAAAGCGGACGATCTATCTGCGCATCGTTCCGCGGGAACTGCGAGAACGGTTCGCTATCCCAGAAACATTCGTGGATGCGGAGGGCCGCCCGCTGGCGGAGGTCCGCTGTCAGGCAGGGTCGACGGATGTCGTGGTGGCGCTGAGGCACCGCGCCGACGCGGTCGACCCCCTGCTCTACGCTCACGTCACGGACACGATGAACGGCCAGATGCACGTCCTGCTGTACATCATCAACGATCCCGAGGCGCCGCGCTTCGATGTGGACCGCATGCCCGACGGAAGGCCGACCGAGTTCGGTGTCTTCCGTCGGAATCTGGCGGCGGAGGAGGCGGCGATGCGGGCCGGCTTGGCGCCCGGGCAGGTGCGACGCGGACTGCGGGTGCTGCGCGATTCGATCGGGGCCTTCGATACCTTCGTGGGGTCGATGGGCCACGACGTGTATTTCGTCGAGCCGCTCTTCTACCACAACGCAGTGGTCTTCGAGGGCTACGGCTTCGCCTATCAACAAGGACGGCGGTTGATGGAGGGGATCCACGACGGATTCCAGGAAGGCGGTCCCCTGCGCGCATCCCTGGACGGGAGCACAGCGTTCCGCGACCCTTCCGCCGCCGGCACGATTCGCGGGCGCAGCTGGGCGATCCACGATGGTGTTCTCGGTTACCCCTTCAACCAGGTGACGATGTACAAGCACGTTGGGCGTGACGCCCAACTAAGCACGTTCCCCAACGCTGTGTGGCAGGCATGCGCATAGCCTCTGCTGCGTTATGGAACGGGCTGGGGTTGTTTGGTTGGAGAGAGGTCTAGGTGGCTATGCGCATGGCCTTTGTGATATGATGCCCCTGGGGGATGATCGGTTTCGACGGAGGTGGCTGGCAGTCGACTGCGGGCCGAGAGGCGCCGAGCTCGCTAAATCAGCGCAACACCAAGTGCCAACCGCACATACGCTGCTCTTCCGCTCGCGGCCTAACCCCGCTCCGCGGTAGTGCTGTCCCTCTAAGGGACACGTCGCCCTGCAGGCCCTCCCTTGCGAGCCTCAGGCGCGGCGAGACAATCGCAGGGGTGCGGTGCGCCTCGCCACGCGACGCACCAAAGACGGGCTCTCGGGCCCGAGTGGCTGGTCCGTCGCTGAGCCCGCTATCCGGCGCGCGACGGGCGAGATCATAGGATGGCTAAGCCCGTAGACGTCGATTGACCGAGACCTTCGGACGCGGGTTCGATTCCCGCCATCTCCACCTGGAACGCGAAGACGCCCGGGAAACCGGGCGTCTTCGCGTCTCGAGCAGGATCAGCCGCTGGGATTGTCGAGGCGGAAGCCGTGCCCGCGCACCGTCACGATGTAGCTGTGACCGGGCTCGAGCTCGGCCAACCGGTCGCGCAGGCGGCGAACGAGGGCGTCGACCGCCTGCTCCGAGACGCCCTCACCCTCCTCGTCGGGCCACACGTGCTCGATTAGCGCGGCGCGCGCGACCACGCGGGCCCCGCTGCGATAGAGGACGTCCAACAGCCGGTACTGAGGCGGCGAGAGCGGCGGGTCCAGCTCGTGCTCTCCGACCCACACTCGATGGGATAGCGCGTCCATGCGCAGGCGGGGCACCTCCCCATGGACCTCCCGCAGCAGCGGCATCGTCGCCTCGCGTCCGACGAACGCCAGCTCCAGGGCGTAGGCCACCTGGATGACGTCTCCATCCTGCAGGGCCGTTGGCTCTTTCACGGTCGCTCCGTTCAGGTGCGTCCCGTTCTTGCTCCCGAGGTCTTCCAGAAGAAAGCCCTCGGCCGTCCGCCGCACGCGCGCGTGGTAGCGCGAGATCTGCCGATCCTGAATGACAATATCGCAGTCGGCCCCCCGCCCGATGAGCAGCATGTCGCTCTCGAGGCGCCAGTGGCTGCCCTGCAGGGCGCCGTTTTGCGCCACCAGGATGGGCACGTCGTTGGGTTCGGCGATCACAGCCTGTCCGATCGGCGTCGGCGCTTCCCCACGAGTATAATCGCCTCCGCCATTCGCTCGAGTCCACTCCGATGCCTGTCACCCTCGACCCCGGCACTCTCCTCCGCGAACGCTACGCGGTCCGCCAGATCATCGGGCGCGGCGGCATGGGATCGATCTATCTGGCCGAGGACGCGCGCCTCCCGGGGCGGCTGTGCGCGCTCAAAGAGGTCGAGCAGGACCCGGAGCTCCCGGAGGCTACCCGCCTCCAGGGACGGGAGCAGTTCTATCAGGAAGCCTCCGTCCTGGCCCGCCTCGATCATCCCAATCTGCCGAAAGTCTCCGACTACTTCTCCGAAGGCGCTCGCGACTACCTCGTCATGGACTTCGTGCCCGGCGACGATCTGAAGACCTTGATGGACCGCGCCCGGCGCGATGGGCACTTCCTTGCCGTCCGAGATGTTGTCGATTGGACCGGGCAGATCCTCGACGCTCTCGAGTACCTCCACCACCAAGATCCCCCGGTCATTCACCGCGACATCAAGCCCAGCAACTTGAAGGTCACACCGAGCGGCCTGGTGAAACTGGTCGACTTCGGTCTGGTCAAGCAAATGATTCCCGACGAAATGACCGTCACCGTGATTCAGGGCCGCGGGACGGCCATCTACACCCCCCTGGAGCAGTATGGGGGTGACAGCGGCCACACGGAGCCTCGTAGCGATCTTTACGCCCTCGGCGCCACCGTCTATCACCTGCTCACCAACCACCCGCCGCCCGAGGCCAAGGAGCGCTTCCTCCACCCCGCTACCTTGCAGCCTGTGCGCGCCCTCAACCCGGAGGTCCCGCTGCCTCTCGAGCGCGCCATCCTGTGGGCCATGGCCTTGCACCCCGACGAGCGCCCCTCCGACGCCGCCGATCTGCGCAAGGCCCTCGCCAACGACACCTTCGCCGTCGTGGCGACCATTGCCGAACGCACCGGCATCGCTCATCTCCTCGATGGCCTGAGCCGCGAAGAGCGGGCGCTGGCCGCCGTCGCCGGAGTGCTCCTGCTCGCGGCCCTGCTCGGAACGTTCGTCTAGGAGCTCCCCGTTCGGCGCTTCCAGTACCAACCGACAGCGACCCCCGCGGCCGCCCCCAACACCATCGCTGTCGCAAGCCACCACAGCCCGCCGGCCGACCGGAACACGCCCGCTCCGGGGAGCCTCAGGGCGGCGTAGTCGTAGATCACCAGCGCGCCGATCAACGCCAGGAGCGCATACCGCACGCCGGCGCGCGTCGATGGCTCGAACGATCGACCGGCTTGATACGCCAGGGCCGCGAGCCCGCCCATCATGACCAGCGCCACGGCCAGTCCAGCCGCCCCTAAGGGTGCCGTCCGCGAACCGGGCCCGCCCCCTGCCGCTCCACCTTCGGGTGTCGGCGTGGCCGCCGTCGATGTACCCGTCGCCTCCAACGTCGAGGTCGGCACAGCCGTCGGCGCGATCACCGTTACAAAAGCCGGCTGCCCTTCCTGGACGTCCAGCTGGAGAATGTCCGAGACGCGCGCCGGGTCTGAGCGAGCCTGCACCGACACCAGCCCGATTCGGTCGAGCCGAACGGATGCCTGCGCGACCCCCGAAGTCGTCGTCGCCTGGACGATGGGCACCAGGCTTTCTCCCTGGTAGGAGAGCTCGAACTCCACCGGTGTCCCATCGGGGACGGTGCGCCCATTGTGATCCAGGATCGGGCTGGTTTCGACATACACCAGGTCGCCGCGCGCGTATCCCGTCTCGGGTGTCACCCGCACCGACCCGGTCGCCTCCGAATAGGCGCGCAGCGAGATCTTCTGAGCCGGGTCCGGCGAAAGCGCCTCGATCAAGTCATAGCCGACGCCCGATACGCTGACGGGCGCGTCGCCGGGAGAAGTCACTTCCTGAAACAGGAGGCGCGCCGACAGCGAGACAAATGCGGGCGAGGCGCCGTAGAGCGCGTAGTAGGTATCCAGTTTGCTGATATCCGTCGCGTCCAGCTCGTACGGGACGTCGTGGGCGAAGACGACGACTCGCTTGGACCGCGCCAGGTCGGGCCGCTGGTCCAGCAACAGCTTGAGGGCATTCGAGCCGAAGACGCCATCCCGAGACGATTGGATCGAGAACACCAGCCAGTCCGCGGCCTGGAGCGTCTCCAGAACTTCGTCGCTCGCGGCCAGTGGCAGCGGCGTCACCGCCGGCGGCCGCTCGCCCAGCGCTCGCGCCAGGTCCGCCATCGTGTAGGAGGTCAGATTCCAGCCGCCAACCTGACCCGCCGCGCCAGGCCCATACAACTCGAGCACGGCCTTCTCCAGCCCATTCGGATCCATCCACAGCTGCGGCGCGCAGACCCTGCACTGAGTGACAATCCTCGCGTCGGTGAAGAACACGATCTTCTGCCCCGCGCTAGGCGGCAACCCCAGGCCACCCGGATCGGCCGGCGTAATCAGGCTCGCGGCCTGGCTGGCCACCCCAAACGCTAGCTGCGGCCTCGTCCCCACGTCGCTGACATCACCCGGGGCGATACCTCCGGCGGGGAACGCTCCCCCATACAGCCGCAGCTTCAAGTTGAGAATCCGCAGCACGGCGTCATCCACACGCTCGGCGAACGACGGATCGTCCTCATAGCGGCTGACGAAACCCGCCAGTGTCGAAACCACCGAGGTGTATTCGTCGATCTCGCCGGAGGATTGAAAGTGGTCCAGGATCAGAAGATCGTTTCCGGCCAGAAAGGCGTCCTTGGCCACCTGAGACCCGTTGAACGCCTGCTCCGAGGGGTCATAGAACCGGCGCAGGGCTCGCGAGCCCAACGAGTCGCTGACCATGACTCCGCCGCCCTCGCGCCATGCCGGCAGAGTCTGCAGGCCCAGCATCTGGCCAAGAGCGGGACCGTCCAGGCTGACCGGCCGAGTTGTCGCCCGGATATTGCCCTGCAGCCCCTGGTAGCGGATATGGGAGGTCAGCAGGCCGTCCACGATGCCATTGGTCTCGCCCGGAGGCGCGCCCGTCACACTGAAGAACGGCGCCAGGTCGACCTGCTCGAGCTCGTCGAGCGACTTGCGCACCGTTGCGACCTCTTCCTCGATCGGCCGGTCGCTTCCCCCCAATCCGGGGAAGTGCTTGGCGATCACCGCCATCCGTCCGTCGGATCCCACGTGAACCCCCTCAACGAACGCCGTCCCCAGGACGCCGACCCAGTACGGGTCACCGCCGAAGGAGAGAACTCCCGGGTCACCCGAGCGCCCGGACTGCGGATCGACGATCACGTCCAGAGACGGGCCCAGCAGGAGATTGATGCCAAGCGCGCTCCATTCCGATCCGTACGCCTCACCCACCCGGCGGGCCAGCGCCGGACTCCAGGTCGCTCCGATGGCCATTTCTGTCGGAAGCTCGCTGACGCCGGACAACAGCTCGGGGACGGCGCGTCCGTCGCGATCCATGCTCAGCGCGACCAGAAGCGGTACGTACGCCGGGCCGGTATTCAGCTCGCCGGGAGGCGGCGTCGCCGCCGCGCCCGAGGCGGCAAAGCGGGCTGCCTGTAGCCTTGCGATCAGATCCCTGGCTGAATCGAGAGTCCCCGGCGCGCCGACGAAGTTGTCGTTCGACGCCCGCAAGACGACTCCGGAAACATAGTGCCGGGTGATCAGGTCGAAGATGCGATCATCAGCCGAAGGGAGGCCGTCAAACGTCACCAGGAACAACTGCCCGACGCGTTCCTCCGGGGTCATCTCTTGAAGGATGGCCTCGGCGGAACGACGCTGCAAAGCTTCCGCCGGAAGGCCGGCGGCGCTGAGACTGGCGCCGAGGAGCAGGACAAGCAGAGCTCGCCGCATCATGGCCAGTATAACCTTGCCCCCTCGCCGTGCTTAAGCTCTTCCAAACTCAGGCGGCTCTATCTCGCTCGCGGGTCAGGATGGCTCGCAGCGACTCGCGCCGCCGCGCCCCGCTCAGCAATTCCAGATTGCGCACTCCCAGCGGATCGACGACGTCCCGCAGGATACGCAACTCCTCTTCCGAGGGCGGCGACGTTTGAAGGACGGGGTCAGCCTTGGCGAGCTCAAAGCCCGTCTTGGCCGCGACCGTCCGCGCCTCGACACCAGGATGGAGGTGGGTCAGGCGCATGCGACCTTCGGCGAAGTCAAACTGCCCCAGGTCCGACACCAGATAGCGCGCCCCGGCCCCATGCCGGCGCAACGCGCCGTGGCCGAGGCCCGAAATCCAGTCCACCGACTCCACGAAGACCACACGCGAATGCCGTGGCACGTACAGACAAACGTCCGTCAAAGACAGGGTCACGTCGGGGATTCCCCCGCTGCCCGGGAGACGGAAGCGCGGATGAGACGGATCATGTCCGAAGAACAGGTTGTTGAAGTTGCCGCGTGCATCGACCTGCCCGGGGCGAAAGAACTCCTTTGGCTTGGCCCGCGGCAACAGGTCCGCGACCGCCTGGACGAAACCGAACGTCGCCAGGGCCTTGTCCAGCCACAGGGCCTCCACTCGAGCCAGGCCCAGCGGCGCACCCTCCCGGCAGACGCTTTGCCCAATGGCCGAGGCGAAATAGCAGTGCGGTGCGTGGGTGTGCCAGGCGAGCAAGTAGCCGGCGGCCACCAGCGGCGTCGCCAGTCCTTGCGCCAGGACCTCGCCGTCCTTCACCTGGCGCGAGATGCAAACGCACATCAACTCAGCCGTCGTGAAGTCGATCAAGTTCTGACCTCACCACCAGCCAGCCCCTGCAAAGCCTCGATCGGAACGTTGCCGCCGCTCACCACGACAACCCGCAGACGGTCGCCCATCCCCGGCCGCGTCGCCGCGGCCAGTGCCACGGCGGCCGAGGCCTCCATCGGGAGCGAGCGTTCCACCCAGGCGAGTCGCATCGCCCCGAGCACCTCCGCCTCCGAGACCAGGAGCACGTCTTCGACCACCCGCCGGACCAGACCGATGGTCATCGACCCCGCCTCGACCGGACCCGACAAGCCGTCGGCCATCGTCGGCGTTTCCACAACGTGCGAGGCATCCTGGCCCAAGAACAGGGCGCGCATGTAAGCCGCATGCTCCACCTGGACAGCGAACACCCGCAGTCTCCCGCCCTCCGCCTCCAGCGCCAATCCGATCCCACTCACCAGCCCGCCGCCACTGACAGGGACGTAGACGTCGAACGCAGGCCCGCGAGGCAGCTGGTCCAGCAACTCGAGCCCGATCGTTCCCTGGCCGGCGATCACATCGGCGTCGTTGTAGGGCGACACCCACACCGCGCCACGTTCTTGAGCCAGGCGACGGCCGGCGATTTCGGCCGCGCCATATCCCCCCGGGATCTCGACCACCTCGGCACCCAGGCGACGAATCGCCGCCACCTTGCGCCGCACAGCATCATCCGGTACGACAATCGTCGCAGCCGCACCCACTAGCCCGGCCGCGTAGGCGACTCCCTGGCCGTGATTTCCAGCCGAGGCCGCCACCACACCGGCCTCCACGTCGGCGGGCGACAATCCCAGAACCTTGTTCAGAGCTCCGCGCAGCTTGAACGATCCCGTCACCTGCGCGTTTTCACATTTGAGCCAAAGCCCGTTCTCCCACGAAACCAGAGGGGTCTCGACAACGAGCCCTCGAATCCTCCGTCGCGCCGCCTCTATCGATGCCGCCCAACCGCTCATGATCCCACCGTCTGTCGAGCCAGCGCGGGGTTGTTCGTGATGATGCCATCCACCCCGAGGCGCACCAGTCGTCTCATCGCCTCCGGCCGATCCACCGTATACACAAGGACCCGGCGTCCACGCCCACGCCACCTGCGGATCGCCCACGCCGTGGCGAAGGATGTGTGGACATGGACAGCCTCCGGCGTCACCGGGCTTCCTCGCAGCCAATCGATCGCTGCCAGGCGCGTGGGCCCCGTCAGATGGCCGACCGGGATCTCCGGCGCCAGCCGCTTGGCCGCCGCCAGATTCCCTCGGTAGAACGACGAGAGCAGGACTCTACCCTGCAATCCCCGCCGGCGCACGATGTCGACGACCCGTTCCACCAGGCCGTCTCCCGGCGTTCGGTAGTTCGTCAGTTCGATGTTGATCAACAGGCGGCCGGCGAGGCTCTCGAGGATCTCCTCCAAGGTCGGGATGGGCGTCCCGCGAAAGACGCGGCCCATCCACGCGCCGGCGTCCAGGGCCTTGAGCCTTTCGAGCGTCCAATCGCCCGGTCGGCCATGCCCGTCCGTGGTCCGCTCCAAGGTCGGGTCGTGCAGGGCGATGACGTGGCCGTCGGCCGTCACCTTGGCATCCAGTTCGATGCCGTCGGCGCCCTGCTCCAGCGCCAGCTGAAACGCCGGCATCGTATTCTCCGGCGCATGGTACGAGGCCCCGCGGTGTGCGATCACCAGCGGGGCCTCGCGAAACCAGTCCGATGGAGTAGGCATGATCTAGATTTCGACGAAATAGGCCTCGGCCGCTCGGTCGAGCAAGTCCTTGCTCATTTCCGGTTCGACGTTCAGGTAGCGCGAAATGTCCAGAATCTGGTCGCAGATGTCCCGGGGGTGGGAGGCGCGCAGTTTGCGGTTGCGCTTGATGTACCACTCCTGCAACATGTAGGCTAGGCCGCGATCCGAATAGGAGAGTCCCTTCGCCTCCGCCACGCGCTTGAACACCTGCCGATACTCTTCATACGACGGGTCGCCGACTTCGATCTTGTGTCGCAGCCGGCGCAGGAACGCTTCGTCGACCAGGTCCTTGGGCGGCAGGTTGGTCGAAAAGACCACCATGACGTCGAACGGGACCTCCACTTTGCGTCCCGTGTGGAGGGTGAGGAAGTCGATACGGTTCTCCAGGGGCACGATCCACCGGTTCAGCAGATCGCGCGGCCGAACCTGCTGGCGGCCAAAGTCGTCGATCAAGAGGACGCCGCTATTGGCCTTCACCTGGAACGGCGCCTCGTAGAACTTGTTGACGTCGTCGAAGACCAGGTCGAGGCCGGCCATCGTCAGCTCGCCGCCGACGATGATGAAGGGGCGGCGAATCTTGACCCAGCGCGGGTCTCTTTTGGCGCCGGTCTTCAGCGTCCCGGTCCCGGCCGAGGTGACATCGTCTTCCGGCGACAGAACGTGATTGACCGAGTCGTACAGCTTGACCACCTGGCCGTCGATGTCGAGGGCGTAGGGAATGAACATGTCCTCCTGGAGGATCATCGCACCGATGGCGCGCGCGATCGACGTCTTGCCGTTGCCAGGAGGCCCATACAGGAACAAGGACGTTCCGGAGTTGACCGCCGGCCCGATCCGGTTGAAGGTTCTCTCCGAGAGAACCAGGTCGGTGAGGGCCTGGCGCATCGCCCGCGGGTGGACGGTCGGGCGGCCGCGGCTCTGGCGGCGGATCGAGTCGTTGTAGACGTCGATCGGCACCGGCGCCGGGCCGGCGTACTGGCTGCGCTCGAGGGCCTCGCGCGCCCGGGCGATCCCGGCACCGGTGATGGCGTACTGGTACGACCCTTCGCCAAAGCCGACCTGAGTCTTAACTTCGACGAACTTCTCGCGCTTGAGGGCTTCCAGAATCTGGTCCACCAGCCCGGCGAAGGGGAGGGCCATCGCCTCGGCCACCTGAAAACCCGTCAGGTAACCACGAAAGTAGAGGATCTTCAGCGCCAGGTCTTGCAGCCAGAGCTGCGAAAGGCCGGTGTCCTCCACCCGACTGATCGGGGGCGGCACGAACCGGAGATTGGACGTTGTGGATTCCCCGGGCGGCTCCGTCAGGCGTACGCCGGCCCTTGGAAGTGACATCATCGACCTCCGTCGCACCTACCTCGGGAAGGCGTCGAAGGGACCAGCAAACCCTTCCCCGCCCCCGGGAGCATGTGCATGCGTCATGCCAGAGCTTGGCACGCGGATTATATCTACCCCTGCCATGATGAGCAACCGGACGCTTGTCCCCCAGGGCCCTGGCCCTGTACAATCCGCCTGTATGAGCCTGTCCGTCGTCATCCCTGTCTTCAACGAGCGTTCCACCATTGAGGCGATCGTCGACCAGGTTCGGGCTGGAGGGATGGCCGACGAAATCATCATCGTCGACGATGGGTCCTCCGACGGCACGCGCCAGGTCCTGGTCCGGATGCACACGGCTCATCCGGACCTCCGGGTCCTGCTCCACACACGCAATCAGGGCAAAGGAGCCGCCGTTCGGACCGGAATCCAGGCCGCCCAATCGGACCTGATCCTGATTCAGGACGCCGACCTGGAGTACGATCCACGCGAGTATCCCGCCTTGCTGGCGCCCATCCAGGAGGGCAAAGCGGACGTGGTCTTCGGCTCGCGCTTCCTCGGCGCGGCCCGGCGACCGACCATGTTCTGGCACATGGTTGCCAACAAGATGCTGACGTTGATGACCAACGTCCTGTACAACAGCATCCTGTCGGACATGGAAACGGGATACAAGGTCTTCCGGCGGGAGATCATTCAGGCGATCCCGCTGAGGGCGAGACGTTTCGATTTCGAGCCGGAGGTGACGGCCAAACTGCTGAAACGGGGGGTGCGCGTGTTCGAAGTCCCGATCTCCTTCAACCCACGCGACTACGCGGAAGGAAAGAAGATCGGGCTCAAGGACGCCTTCGCCGCGATCTGGGCCCTGCTCCGATACCGCTTCATCGATTGACCGCCTCGGCCGGCCGAACGTCCTCGATTCCGAGCTCGATTTCGGGTGTGCCCCAGTAGTCGTTCTGCTGCAAACGAAAGGCGACGTCGACGCGCCCCGGCAGACTCTCCGCCTGACTCCCCTGTCGGAAGGCGATGGCCGAGAAGAACCTTCCGTTCTGGCTCAAGCGAAGCTTGAGATGCTCCCCCTGCCCGCCCACGGCCCGACGGTGGACCACCGCCACGCCCTGGCTGGCGAAGACCGGTTCGGGGTTGCCGGAGCCGCACGGTTCGACCTTTCGTACGAACTGGAAAAGCCGGCCGTCGATCTCGTCGAACGACACCAGCGCATCGATGCGCAGCTTCGGCTCACCGTGCTCGCCCGACAGGACCGGGTCCGCCAGGTCCGTCAGGCGCGATCGCAGGACGTCCAATCGTTCCGTCCGAATGGTGAAGCCGGCGGCGCGTTCGTGGCCGCCATGTCGGTCGAGCAATTCGGCACAGGCGTCCAACGCGCCGGTGATGTCGAATCCGGTCACGCTGCGGGCCGAACCTTTCGAGACCTCGCTCCCGAGCGACACCACGACCGCGGGCCGGTAGAATTCTTCCATCAGCCGCGCCGCCACCAGGCCGATGATCCCTTCGCTGTAACTCTCGTCCGAAGCAAACAGGAGCGAGAGCGAAGCGACCGTCTCACCCAATCCGGCCCGAGCCGCATCCGTTGCCTCGAGCGTCTGTTGCTGGCGCAGGCGGTTCGCCTCCTCCAGGCTCGCAGCCGCTCGGCGAGCCTGGACCGGGTCCTTCGCCGCCAGCAGCCGGCGCGCCTCCATCGGATCGCCCATTCGCCCGGCCGCATTCAGGCGAGGACCGAGAAGGTAGCCGACATCCCGCGCCGACACACGGCCCCGGGTCAGTCGCGCACTCTCGATCAGCGCCCCCAGCCCTACACCCGGCTCGTGATTCAGCGCTTCGAGTCCGCGCGCGGCCAAGCGTCGGTTCTCCCCCGTCAGCGGCACCATGTCGGCAATCGTTCCGACGGCGGTAAGCGCCAGGGCTTCGGGCGCGAGACTCACGCTTCGCCGTTCGCTCAAAGCCTGGGCCAACTTGAACGCCACTCCCGCCCCGGCCAGGTTCTTCTCCGGATACCGATCTCCAGATTGGCGGGGATTGATGAGGACCTCGGCGCGCGGCAGCACAGGGCCCGGTTCGTGATGGTCGGTCACGATGAGTGTCAGGCCCAGCGCCCGGGCCGCTTCGGCCTCCTCCACCGCCCGCATTCCACAATCGACGCTGACGACCACCCGACGGCCGCTTTCGGCAAGCCTCTCCAGGGAGCCCGAATGAAGCCCGTAACCCTCGTCGAACCGGCTGGGCAGATACACATCGACGTCAGCCCCGAGCGCGCGTAGCGCCCCTTCCAGCAGTGTCGCTGCGCACAGTCCGTCGGCGTCGTAGTCGCCGTAGACCGTGATCGGCTCGCCGCGATCGATCGATGCCAGCAACCTGTCGACGGCCGCTTCCATCCCCGTCATCGACCAGGGCGGATTCAGTTCTCCCAGGGTCGGCGCGAGAAAGCCCTGCGCCTCCTCGGGCGAGCGGAGGCCCCGCGCCAAAAGGATCGCCGTGGCAGGCGCAGAGTATCCTGGCCAGGCGGCGGACTCAGGCAGTTCCGGCAGAATCCAACGACGCGACCGTCGCATCACCGACGACCTGCCCTCACCCGCACGAGGTCGATCCTTGGCAACACGGCCGAGCCCAGGCGTGGGTGCGCCTCCCGGCCGGGAGGCGCACCCAAAGTAGGTTTAGCACTCAGGCTCAACACCCCCTGTGAGCCCGCCCAGCTGCGGAGCGGCTTACGCCCAGCCCTGGTTCTTCACGAAGTTCGTGATGACGGGGATCTCGACGTACTTCCCGCCGTAAGCCTGAATACCCCAGTAGATGCATACGAGCCAGATCAGCAACGGCACGCAGGCAAGGATCAGGGTCCAGCTCAGGAAGACGCCGATGATGAGGTTGACGACCCCCACCACCAACGCCTGAGCGTTATGGGCACGAATGAACGGCCGGCTCTTCTTGTCCTCCATCAGGAAAATGATGATGGGAACAATCGGCGTCAGCACATACGCCAAGAGAGACCACAGTTTGTCATCGCTCGTCACATCGCCCGTCGCCTGGCTCATACTTCCCTCTCCTTTTGTCCTTCAGATATGGGGCCGTGCTTCGACCCGACTCGTGGCCCCGATTGTACCCGAGACGGGCCGACCCTTTCCAGGTTCGCAGAACGTTAACCCCGCGGCCCCCCTCGGGTTTCGCCCAATAGCGGACATGCTAGGATTCCCCCGTGCAGATAGTCTTCCTGGGAAGCCCTTCCTTTGCCGTCCCCGCCCTCGAGGCTCTCGCGGCCCACTACCGGATTGTGGGTGTCGTCACGCAACCCGACCGGCCGGCCGGTCGCGGCCGCAGGCTCCAGCCGCCGCCGGCTCGATTGGCGGCCCACCGGCTGGGCCTCCCGGTGCTCCAGCCTCCTCGCCTGTCCCATCCCGACGCCCTGGCCACGGTCCGCAACTGGGCCCCCGACCTGATCGTGGTCGCCGCCTACGGCCAAATCCTGCGCCCCGCTATTCTCGACCTGCCTCGCCTGGGGTGCCTGAATGTTCACGCCTCCCTACTCCCTCGCTGGCGCGGCGCCAGCCCCATCCAGGCTGCCATCCTGGCCGGCGACGCCTCGAGCGGCGTCACCATCATGAAGCTGGATCCAGGGCTCGACACCGGCCCGATCCTGTCGCAACGGGAAGTCCCTCTGGGCGGAAACGAGACCGGCGGAAGCCTGTCTACCCGGCTGGCGGAGCTGGGCGCCGCCCTTCTCTTGGAGACGCTCCCTGGATACGTATCGGGCTCCATCCAGCCGGTGCCCCAGGACCAGACCCATTCCACGTATGCCCCTCTTCTGCGCAAGTCCGACGGATACCTGTCGCCCGACCAGCCGGCAGTGCGGCTGGAGCGCAAGGTCCGCGCCTTCGACCCATGGCCGGGGACGTATGTCGAGTGGCCAGGTGGCCGCCTGGCAGTCCTGGCAGCCCACGCCGCAGCAGCCCCGGAACCGACCGAGCTAGGGCGGCTGGTCCTTGGCGATGGCCGGCCCGCCCTGGCGACGATCGACGGTTGGTTGGTCATGGACCGGGTCCAGCCGGTCGGCAAGAAGCCCATGTCCGGCGAAGCCTTTCTTCATGGGGCGAGGGGGGTGCTGGGGTCGACCGTCGCGGTCAGCGGTCGGTGAGTACGGGTCGGCCCAGTCTTCGACTCTTGGGGACCCCCGCTCCTCGACGCTCCTACCGCCAGCTCGTTTCCCAAGGCTTGAGCCCCGTGCCTCTTGCCTTGAGGCCCCTCTCGAACGACAATCACCGTATCCCAACCTCGGTTCCTCGAGCCCTTCGGAGGCCATCATGCGCATGCGAGAAGAGTTGGCGGAACTCATCGGGACGTTCACTCTCGTGTTCATCGGCGCCGGAGCCGGAGCACTCGCAGCCACCAACGGCGGCGGGCTTGTTGCGGTCGCCCTTGCCCACGGCATTGCTCTGATGGTCATCGTGTACGCGTGGGGTTCGATCTCTGGGGCCCACGTGAATCCTGCAGTCACCTTCGGCGTGGCTCTGGCGGGCCGCATGGATTGGCTCAAAGCCGTGCGGTACTGGATCGCCCAACTGATCGGCGCGGCGATCGCCGGCTACCTGCTTCTCTTCTTGATCGGGGAAACCGGCTCCCTCGGCATGACTCTCCCGGCGTCGTCCGTCAGCCCGATCCAGGCGGTCGTCATCGAGGCTGTCCTGACCTTCTTCCTCGTTGTGGCGGTCTTTGGTTCCGCGGTCGCCAGCCGCAACGGGAACGCGGCCGGCGCGGCGATCGGTCTCGTCCTGGCCATGGATATCCTGATGGGAGGCAGCCTGACCGGCGCCTCCATGAACCCGGCGCGCAGCTTCGGCCC
>DATIFK010000135.1:0-3127 GCA_035455265.1 Anaerolineales bacterium | reverse complement strand
AGCATGAATGGGCCCTTGGTGAACGTGAGCCTCTTCAAGAAGGCCGGCGTCGCGCTGCCCAAGGGCGACCGCGTGACATGGGAGGAGTGGATGGCGGCCGCGGCCAAGGTGAAGAAGGCGACCGGCGTGCCGTTCGCGGCGGCGGTGGACCGGAGCGGCCACCGCCTGGACGGCTTCCTCCAGTCGTACAAGGGCGGCTACTTCACGGCCGACGGCAAAGACGTCCGCATCGCCAGCCCCGAGACAAAGAAGGGCGTCGAGGCGTTCGTGGGGTTCCACAAGGACGGGACGATGCCGCTGGACATCTGGGCGGGCGGCACCGGCTACGTCGGCGCCAACCAGCAGTTCGTAAACGGACAGCTCGTGTACTACCTGTCGGGAAACTGGCAAGTGTCGCAATTCCAGCAGGGCATCGGCGACAAGTTCGAGTGGGCGGCCGTCCCGAACGGCTACAACGCGCAGGCCGGCGGGATGCCGGGCGGGAAGTTCCTCATCGCCTTCAAGAACACCAAGGCCCCGGACAAGCTGGCCCGGCTCGTGGAGTTCCTGGGCGGCGCCGAGGCGATGGCGGAGTACGCCAGCAAGGCGATGTTCCTGCCGACGCGAAAGGACCTCGTCCGGCAGGGGGTCAAGTACCCGGCGCGGAACGAGGACATGAACGTCTTCATCAAGGGCGTGGGGCAGCTCCCCCAGTCGGCCTACGTGGACAACTACAACCTGCATTTCGGGCAGGTGGGGAACGAGGTCCGGGACCGGGTGACGCAGGTCATCACCGGCGAACTGACCGTGGACAAGGCGCTGGAGATGGCCCAGACGAAGGCCAAGGAGCTGTTGAAGCAGTGACGGGCCGAGCCGCCGTTGGCCGTCGGCCCTGACCCCAGAGCGCTGACGGCCAATGGCGAACCGCTGGTGGCCGTCCGAATGAGGCATTCGATGCGGACACAACGAACGTCCTTTCGCCTCACGCCGTACCTCTTCCTGACGCCGAACGTGGCGATCTTCGTGGTCTTCATCATCGCGCCCGCCATCTACAACTTCTTCCTGAGCCTGTACCGCACCTCGCCCTTCCGCCCCCCGGTCTTCGTCGGGCCCGAGAACTTCCTGTACCTCCTCCAGAACGACGACCTCTTCTGGCGGGCGGTGCGGAACATCCTCGTGTTCGTCGTCGGCGACGTTACGCTCATCACCGGCCTGTCCGTGCTGGTCGGCGTGCTGCTGAACCAGAACGTCCGGTTTCGCGGGTTCTTCCGCAGCGCGTTCTTCTACCCGGTGCTCCTGTCGCCCGTCGTCGTCGCCCTCGTCTGGCAGTGGATCCTGAACAGCCAGTTCGGCGTGCTGAACGGGATCCTCCAGGGCCTGGGCCTCGCGCGGCAACCTTGGCTGCTCCGGGCGGACTGGGCCATGTTCTGGGTCATCTTCGTCCACGTGTGGGCCACGCTGGGCTTCTTCGCGATGATCGTGCTCGCCGGGCTGCAGGCGATCCCCGCCGCCCTGTACGAGGCCGCCGACATCGACGGCGCTGGCCGGTGGAAGACCTTCCGCCACGTGACGGTGCCCATGCTCATGCCGACCTTGATGGTCGTCCTGATCCTCGGCATGATCCGCAGCTTCGAGGTCTTCGACCACATCTACGTGCTGACCGGCGGCGGACCCGGCACGGCGACGCTTCTGATCGTCCAATACATCTACCGCTCGGCGTTCCAGCTGGACCAGTTCGGGCTCGCGGCCGCGGCGTCGGTGGTGCTGTTCGTCGTCATCTTCACGCTGACGGTCGCCCAGTACCTGCTCGGCCGCTCGCGGGAGTCGGTGTGAGAGAAGCGCTCAGCGATTAGCAATCAGCGGTCAGCTCAGTGCACTCCACAGCTGATCACTGCAAGCTGATGAGGGGAAGACATGGCGACTTCGAGCAAGTCGATGCAATACCGGGGCGGACGAGTGGACGCAGGCACCATCGGCGCCTACGGCTGCCTCGTGCTAGGGACGGCGGTGATGTTCCTGCCGGTGCTCTGGATCGTCCTGTCGTCTTTCAAGGACCTGAACGAGATTTATCGGATCCCGCCTACCTTCCTGCCGGAACACTGGATCACGAGCAACTACGGGGGCGCCCTTGAGCGCTTCCCCTTCCTCCGGTACCTGACCAACAGCGTGGTGGTCACGGTCGTCGCCACCGCCATCACGCTCGCCATCAACTCGATGGCGGCCTTCGCCTTGAGCAAGTACCGCTTTCCCGGCCGGGAAGCCATCTTCCTGGTGATCCTCGGCACCCTCATGATCCCGCTGCAGGTCATCATGCTGCCGGTGTACCTGGTGATCGCCAAGCTCGGTATGGCGAACTCGCTCTTGGGCATCATCATCCCGCCATCGGCGACGCCCACCGGCGTCTTCCTCTTGCGCCAGTACATGCTGACCATCCCCGACGAGCTGATCGAGGCGGCGCGCATCGACGGCGCGGGCGAGTTCCGGATCTACTGGCAGGTCGTGTTGCCGCTCACGCGGCCGGCGCTGGCCGTCCTCACCGTTTTCTCCATCATGTGGCGCTGGAACGATTTCCTCTGGCCCCTCATCGTGATCAATCAGGATAGCCTGTTCACGCTTCAGCTCGGCCTGGCACGATTCCGGGGGGAGTTGGTCACCGACTGGCACTACGTCCTCGCTATGACCGTCCTCTCCATCATCCCCATAACGCTGGTCTTCGCCGTGCTCCAGCGCTACCTCGTGAGCGGTATCGCGACCACCGGCCTGAAGGGCTGACGAGGAGGATCAGGTGTGCCCGAGACGCCTCCTCTTTCCTGAAATCGAGAGCGCCATCGCCGTGGAGGTGCAGGCATGAAACCGTGGCAGGCCCAAGGCTGGGCATTCGAAGGCGAAGGCCGTGACCTCGCGGCCATCAGCCGCCTCGACGACGGCGCCGAGATGAGCGTGCGCTTCCTCTCGCCCACGATGGCACGCGTGACGCTGCGCCCGCAGGGCGGCTGGCGTGAGCCGCGCACCTGGGCGATCGCACCCCTGGCGGGCTCGGCCGGCCCCGGTGGTTCTTCCAGCCGGGATGTGCCCTGGCAGGGCCGCGCCCGCGAGGATCTCGCCGGCTTCGAGCGCCCCGCCGTCACGCGCGGACAGGTCGACCGTG
>DATIFK010000134.1:0-4448 GCA_035455265.1 Anaerolineales bacterium | reverse complement strand
CAAGCCGAAGGCTTGAAAACAGAACCGGCGTCAGGCGGAAAGCACAGGCCAGAGTTCGTCGACGTACTGCCGGCCGGCTTCGTCGTCGGTGAGGAAGGTGATCTCATCCGGGCTCGTCGCCCCTAGGCCCAGCTCCACCGCGCGGGCGATCTGCTCTTGCTGGAAGATCGAGCCATCCTCGAGCTGCTTGCTGCCGTGGTAGCGCAGCAGTGCCGCGCCGACCGCGTCCAGAGCCACACGGTCGGCCGAGGCCAGCACCACCTCGGCATCGACACGCGTGCCCGCGTCGGGGCCGCCTTGGATGAACGCCTCGACGCCGTCGATGACTGCCACCGCCGGCGCGTAGCCGGTGTTGACCTCGGCGATCATGCGTCGTTGATGGGACGAGCCGTGCAACTCGTCCATGTAGTTGTGACCCGTGCCGGGTACCGTCTTGGCCACCAGGCCGATCGAATTCTTCAGCGACAGCGTGAAATGTCCGCCGTAGCGATGGGTCTTCAGGCAGCAGGTGGTCACGATGGCGTCGGCCTCGAGCGCCGGGCGCGCCAGGGAAAAGCCGCTCTGCCAGTGACTGCCTTCAGGCCGGAACGGCACCCAACCATCGGCGCTGAGTTCGTCGAAGACGACCACCTCCAGGCCGGCCCGAGTCGCCAGCTCGAATGCTCCCGCCAGCTCCATCACGCGGCGAGTGTTGCCCATTCCGCTGCGATCGCCGACGGTGATCGCCTGCGCGCTCTCGTCCCTCAGCCAATCGACCAGAGCTTGCAGCACTTCCGGGTGGGTCGAGGCTGGCGCTGGATCGGCCGTGTTGTAGTTGGGCTTCAGGAAGACCCGTTTCCCGGCGACTGGGTGCAGGTCAAGCAAGTCCAGGGCGCGCCGGACGCCCGAAGCGCGCTCGCGGGTCCGGACCAGCGCCACGCGGCCGATGAGCGAGGGTGGAGGGGTTGGTGAGGGCATCGGCGTGGCGGAAGGTGTCATGGCGGTCTCGAGGGGGAGGGTTGTCGGGGGCAAGCCTGCGGCAGGGACGATCTCCGGGGAGAGGGTCGGCGTGATCCCCAGCGCCCGGCAGGCCTGGGAGGCGGCGGCTGCCGCCGTCGCTCCGCCCAGCGCCGCCAGAAACGCCCGGCGAGAAATCCCGCCATTGGAGGGGCTCGTGCCCAGGTCCTTCATCGCTGGCAGCCTCACACCGGATTGTAGCCCAGAGGGGACGGCGCGCGACCCCGGAGAGATGCCGCCCGCTTGTTGCAGCCGGCAAGGGGGCCGGCGCCGTGTGATTGACTCCGCTTGATTCCGCACCATACTTAACGACTGCCTGTAGCCGGCGGGGAAGCGGTCCGCAACCAGAATCGTCCCAAGAGCAGGAACCTGCACGCCCGGGAGCGACCGATGTCGTCGTTGGCCGTCGACTCGTCGGCAGGCGGGTCCCCGAATGCCGCTGTGAAGAGCTGAAGGTCCACCGGATGACCGCCGAGCCGGGCGCCCTCCTCCACGATCGCTATCGCCTCGGGCCCGAAATCGGACGGGGCGGAATGGCCGTCGTCTACCGTGCCCATGACGGGTTGCTCGACCGCGACGTGGCTGTCAAGGTGGTCCGCAAGACCGACCTGACGGCGGAGGATCGGCAGCGCCTGCTCCAGGAAGCGCGTCTGGCGGCGCGGCTCAACCATCCGCACATCGTCGCCGTCCACGACGCCGGTGAGATCGACGGCCATCCCTATATCGTGATGGAACTGGTCGATGGGCCGTCGCTCTTTGGACACCCTCCGGCGGATCTCGATGAGACGATCGCCGTGGCCGTGCAGTTGTGCGAGGCCCTCGCCCATGCTCACCGCGAGGGGATTGTCCACCGCGACCTCAAACCCGAGAACATCTTGCGGGCCGGGCCGGGCGTGATCAAGCTGACCGACTTCGGTCTGGCGCAGTCTGTGGCCTCGCGCGTCACCGGCGAGGGCGCCGTCGCCGGTACCGTCTTCTACCTGGCGCCCGAGCAGCTGCAAGGACTCGACCTCGACGGCCGCGCCGACCTGTATGCCCTGGGCATCCTGCTGTACGAATGGGTGACGGGAACGCTTCCGTTCACCTCGCCCGAGACCTTGGGCATCATCACCCAGCATCTGTACGCCGCGCCTGTGCCGCCGCGCGCCCGGGTCCCCGCGGTGCCTCCCGCCCTCGATCGTCTCATCTTGCGCTTGCTGAGCAAGTCCCCCGACGACCGCCCTGCCTCGGCGCTCGACGTGTTGGACCTCCTTCGTGAACCGGCCCTGATGAAGGCCGGTGGCGGTGAGGCGGATGTCCCGCTCCTGGAACGAATCGGCCGCGGCCAGATGGCGGGCCGCGAGACGGAGCTGGCGGTGGCACGCAGCCTGTGGACCCAGGCCGCCGCCGGTCAGAGCCAGACCCTGCTCGTCTCCGGCGAGGCCGGCGTGGGCAAGACCCGCCTGGTGCGCGAGATCGCCGCGTTGGCCGAGGTGACGCGCGGGCGCGTGCTGCAGGGGTGGAACTACCCGCAAGGGGTGGAGCCGTTCGGCGCGTTCAAGCAGATCCTGCGCGCCGCCTTTGACGACCTGGCGCCGATCGTTCAGTCGGCGCCCGAGTACGTCGCCGCCGCGTTGCTGTCCATCGCGCCGGAGTACCACCCCCATTTCCCGAGCATCGTCCTCAAGACATCCGTCGACACGCCGGAAGAACAGCAGCGCCACTTCGACGGCGCGGTGGTCCTGTTGTCGATGCTCAGCGAGGCGAGCCCCGTTCTGCTGGTGGTGGAGGACGCGCAGTGGGCCGACAGTGGGACGCTGCGGCTGTTCCGGCACCTGGTGCAGCAGACGCGCGGACGGCGGGTTCTGTTCATCCTGACCTACCGCGACGTCGAGCCGGTGCAGGCGCCCGATCTGCACGACCTCTTGTACGCCTTCCGGCGCGAGAAACGCGCCGTCGCCCTGCCGCTGGTTCGGTTGGATCGCGCCAAGACCGAGGACATGCTGGCGGCGTTGCTCGGCGAGAATGTGGCTCCCGATCTGGCCGAGGAGACCTTTCGCGTGACGGAGGGCAATCCCTTCTTCGTCGAGGAGGTCTGCCGGAGTCTGGCCGAGAGCGGCGCGCTGGTCCACGCGGGGGGTCGTTGGAAGACGGCCGGGAAAGGGAAGCTGGGCATCCCGGTGAACGTCAAGGTCGCCATCACCGGCAGGTTGCGCGGCCTTCCGTCTGAAGCGCAGGAGATGCTGGAGGCGGCGGCCATCCGCGGCCGCGATTTCGAGGTCGACGTTCTGCAGCGCGCCCTGGCATGGGATCCGGTCTCCGTGGTGGACGCGCTGGAATTGGCCGAACGGGCGCAGATTGTCGAGACGGTGCCCGGGCCCGGTGGGCCGCACTACGCCTTCACCCACAACCTCATTCCGGCCACGATCGTCGACGATATGCGCGCCTCGCGCCGGCGCAGCCTGCATGCCCGCATCGCGCCGGCGCTGGAAATGCTCCGCCCCGGGGAGTTCGAATCGCTCGCCCGACACTTCCATTCCGCCGGTGACGGCGCCAAGGCGGCCGCCTATTGGGTGAAAGCGGGCGATCGAGCGCATGCCCTCTACACGCTGCGCGAGACGATCGACGACTACGCCGCGGCGGCGGAGATCCAGCAGGGGGCCGGTGAGTTCGAACAGGCGGCTCTCACTCTGATGCGCCTGGGGCTCGCCTACTCGGAGGACTTCCAGTTCGATCGAGCCCAGGAGGCTTACGCTCAGGCGTTCGATCTCTGGGAGAAGCGAGGCCCTCTCGAGCAACGCGCCGCGCCTGCGGAATCTGAGGTCACTCTGAAATTCGCCATGGACGAGCCGCTGACGCTCGACCCGGGGCTGGCAGGTGACGATATGACCGGCTTCATCCTCGGGCAACTCTTCGAGGGCCTACTCGAGGTGGACGAAGCGTCCGGCGTCATCCCGGCTCTGGCGGCGCGTTGGGAGTTGTCGGAGGATGGAAAGCGCTACATCTTCTACCTCCGCCACGGGCGACGCTGGAGCGACGGTTCGCCTCTGACCGCGGCCGACTTCGAGTACGCCTGGAAGCGCAACCTGCACCTCGGGCCTTCGATGCCGGCGGCTATCTTGCTCAACCTGCTGGCGGGCGCACGCGCTTGCGCCGAAGGGCGGGGGCCGGCGGACGAGGTCGGGGTGCGTGCGTTGGACGACCGAACGTTGGAGGTTCGGCTGGACCGGCCGGCGGCGTTCTTTCCGCTGCTGCTGACGCACGCTGTCACGTATCCGCTCCCGCGGCACGTGCTGGAAGGCGACCGGCAGCCGTGGACCGAAATCGACCCGTTTGTCGGCAATGGTCCCTACCGGCTGGCCGAGTGGCGGCGCGGGGAGAGGCTCACCTTCGAGCGCAACCCGTTCTACCGCGGGCTGGCGCGCGGCAACGTGGCGCGGATCGAGGCGCCGGTCACCCTGCACTACGACCGA
>DATIFK010000133.1:0-10787 GCA_035455265.1 Anaerolineales bacterium | reverse complement strand
ATCCCCAACGGCCAGCGATCGCCCGCATCGCGCTTGGAGGCAACAATCTCGATGGCTTCGGCCATGCGCGGGTCTGGCGCCACGCCGGCATTGCGCAAATAGTCGAGCCCGCGCAGTATGTCGTAGCGCCAGCCGGAGGGGTAAGAGAATTGCGTCCAGACAGGGCCGTCTTTGCGGTCATGCTCGATGGGTTCGCCGGTCGATAGCCGCTTGAAGAGATGGCGTGAGAGCAGGTACTCCTGCCCGAGTCGGCGTGCTGCCTCTACGGCGGGCGAGCCGGCGGAGGCGCGCTCGAATTCGAGCAGACCTTCGAGGACGTTGATCGTGGTGTGGAACGAGCCGCGCGTGGAGCCGATTTCTTGATCGCAATTCCAGCCGCCATCCGTCATCTGCTCGCCCAGCAGCCGGTCGACCAAAGGGTGCATGTCCACCCCAAAGTACGCGCCCACGGTCACCACGCGACCATTGATGCAGGGCTCCACTTCGCCGGCGAAGAAAGGCTTGTGCCACCAGCTGATGTCCTTGTCCTTTGGCAGCTCATCCTGAGTAATGTTCATCAACCATTTGACGTTCTCTCGGACTCGCCCCACAGCGCGCGTGGCTTGGTCACTGGCGGGGTCGAGCCCCATGTCGTGCAACAACAGCAAAGTGCGCAGGGTGGGCCATTCTGGAAAGCGGCGGTCTCCGGGCCAGGTGCCATCCTGGGATTGCGCCGCGAGAAGTGTAGCGCCCCAGCCGTGGGTGGCGATCTTGGCGCGCTCGGCGGCGACCTCCGCGGCGGGTGCGAGGCTCAGGTCGCGCATCGCCTGCCAACGGATCGAGGGGTCGGAATTCAGCAACCATTCGATGGCTGAGATGCGGCACCTCCTATGATCATCGTTCGCCCACGCGCCAGGGGCACTTCGGGCAGAAGACGGAAGCGGCCTAACACTCGGTTCGCGTTGAGGAGCCCCGCCGAAGCGATTCCGCGGCCGTCGTGTGACCTCCGGCGAGGGCCAGGTCGAGGGGGGTGCGGCCCTGGTCGTCCTTCGAGTCGGTTCGTGCACCGCGCGCCAGCAGCAGTTCGATCAGCCGGACGTCACCGGGCTCAGCCGCCTGATGGAGTGGCGTGAAGCCGCCGTGTTCGACCGCGTTGGGATCGGCTCCGGCGTCGAGCAGGGCGCGAATCGCGTCGTAATCTTGTCCGGCGAGGGCGGCGTGGATCGGCTCATTGTCCAGCGTGTTGGTCGAGCGGGCGCGGACATCGGCGCCGTGCTCGAGCAGCCAGCGGACAGTCTCGGCGTGGCCGAAGTGGGCCGCCAGATGCAGAGGCGTCCATCCGTCGTGGCTGTGGGCCTGCAGCGAATCGGGCTCGCGGCGCAGGTGGGCTTGCAGCCGAGGCACATCGCCCAGGGCGGCTGCCTCCCAGATGTCGACCGGCGCGCCGCGGGCGACGAGCGCGGCGGCAAGACGCGCCTGCCCATGGTAGAGCGCGGTGATGAGCAAGGTGTTACCCTGCGCGTCGCGGCGGGCGATCAACAGCGGTTCTTGAGCGAGCAGGGCATCCACAGTGGCCTGGTCCCCGCGGCGAACGGCTTCGAATACGTCGTCCTGTGGCGTCATGAACCGATTCTCCTGGGCGTGCTGGGAGTAGATGTCGGGGCACGAGCGGACTGCCCGCGATCCGTGGCCCCGGCCTCACCGGGGCGAAGCATAGCACGCCGGAGACCGGGTGCGGCCTAGCTGGGCGAGCGCTCGTCGCCGAGGTCGATCAGCATCAGGCGCAGCTCGGTCTTACTGCGCAGGCCGAACTTGTCGAGCGCATGCCGGACGTGGGTCTTGACCGTCTCCGGGGACACGACGAGGGCGCGGGCGATCTGGCGGTTGGTTTGCCCCCGGGCAGCCAGCCAGGCAACTTCCTGTTGGCGAGGGGTCAGGGACGCCAGGGCGGCGCGGGCGCGCGCCTGGCGTTTCTCTTGAGCCAGGCCGCGCTGGAGCAGGTCGGAGGCCAGGCGCTCCGGCGCCTGGCCGCGAGCCCTGGCGGCATGGCGCAGGGCCTCGCCGAGCTCGTCGTCGGCCTCAAACACCAGTTGGCCGTGCTCGAGGAGGGTGGACGAACGCTGAAGCCACACGCGAACCTCCTGTGCACCCCCGATTATACCGAACAAATGTTCTAATGTCAAATCCCCCTCAGCCCGGTAGACTGCCCGCCAGGAGCACCCCATGAAACCATTCCCAAGGCTCTCGACGATCCTCGCCTTGGCGGCGCTGGCCTGTGGGCAGGCGGGAGCCCTGCCGACAGCGGTTCCGTCCAGCTCCCCGACAACCTCCGAGACCCCCACGCCGGCTCCCACGCCCGCACCGACCGAAGCCGCCCGTCCGCCCGAGGCGGTCTGGATCAACACCCCCGGAAACGGCTCACGCCTTGTAGGCTCCGTTCACATCGAGGGCCAGGCCGATCCGACCTTCGAACAGGCATTGGTCGTCCAGGTCGTGGCGCTGGACGGCGAGTCGTTCACCGTGTTGGCGCAGCAGACCGTCACAATCGGAGCCGCAGCCGGACAGCGCGGCCCGTTCACAGCGGATCTGGACTTCGCTGTGGATGCTGGTGCTGAACGGCCCGGTGCGATCAACGTCTACGCCACCAGCCCCCGCGACGGAGGCGTCACCCACCTCGCCTCCGTCCAGGTGACTCTGGCTGGATCGGGTGACGAGATTCTGCGGGAAGGGGAGTCACCCGAGGAGCGAATCGCCGTCTCCCAGCCCGCCTCCGGAGCCACTCTCAGCGGAGGGCTGGCTCACGTCGAAGGCTTCGGCTGGGCGAGCTTCGAGCAGACCCTGCTGGTGGAGATCGTCGATGTCAACGGCGTCGTCATCGGCTCGGCGCCGGTCATCGTGCAGGGTCCCGATGTCGGGTGGCCCGGCCCCTTCGCCATCGATGTTCCTTACTCGTTGTCCGCGGCAGGACCCGGCCGCGTCATCGTGCGCGATATCAGCCCGGCCTTCGGCCAGACGCTGCACGAAACCACCGTCGATGTCGACCTTTCCTGATATCGCCGAGCCAGATGAGCCATCCGCTTCCGACGCCCGAACGTGAAATCGGCCCCTCGGCAAATCGCCGCCTGGCCGGGCTGGTGCTGATCCCGGCTGTGCCTCTGTTGGGCCTCTCCATCCTGGCGCTGGCTGCGTTCTACACCGCGCCGGAGCGTTTCGGCGCGTGGCTAGCGCGCCTTCCAGGGGACACCTACCTGCGGACGGCGCTCATCTTCGCGCCGGCCTCGCTCCTGGCGGTCGTCCTGTTGGCGACGCTGTACCTGCGCGAGTCCCCGGGCGATGAGGCGGCGGGTGCCCAGGTGGGAACGGGACTGGCGCGCGCGGCGCGGCTGTCCCTGGCTGTGAGCGGTCCATTGCTGCTCCTCGTCGGTGTGGTGCGCGCCGCCGCATATCTGGATGCGGAACGCGTCGCCGGCTGGCTGGAGGCGATGCCGGCCACCGGCTACCTGACGCGCGCCCTGGAGCTCGGCCCGCTGATCCTGGGCCTGGCCGTGGGCGTCGGCATCCTGGTCGGGGTCGCCTCCCGCGAAGGAGCTCCGATGCCCGCGCAAGCCCTGCGCCGTCCCGCGCCGCGCTCGCGGGCGCGCCTGGGACGTCTCGCCGCCGAGATGGTTCTGGTGTTGGCGACGCCAGCCTTGGCGCTTTCCCTGGTGGGTCTGGGCCTCCAGGTCTTCACGCCCGGTCGCCTGGCGCGCTGGCTCGAGCCCCTACCCGGTGACGCCTACATACGACTGCTGTTGACTCTGGCGCCAGCCGGTCTGTTGGCCGTGTTGCTCATCGCCCTGCTGTTCTTGTTCGGGCCGCTCGATCCGGGGCGGACTCAGCCGGTTCCGCGCGCCGCGGGGCGGCGCCTCCGCCTCCGCCTCCCGGAGGCATGGCGCTCGGACGTGGCCATGGTGGTGCTGCTGACCGGGCTGGTGGGCGCCGTGGCGGCCGGTGCGCTGCTCGTTGGCGGTGTTCTGGTGTTGCTGTTGGTGCGCTGAAGATGGCTTTCCATTGACAAATCCCACGGCGGACTCTATGCTCGCGAAGCCAGAACTCGGCGCGTTGGTCTAAAGGCATGACTCCATGAGCGAACCGGCCTACCGGCCTCCGGCCCTTCGATCGATGTTCGGCGGTTGTCTGCTGACGCTGATCGTGCTGGTGCCGCTGATGTTCATCTCGAGTACGGTCAAGTATGTGGGGTTCCCGTTCTGGGTGCTGCCGCAGGCTCTCGGTTTGATTCCGAAGGTCTCGGCGGCTGACGTCCGGAGCCTGAGCCTCGCCTCATCTCCGAGCAGCCTCGAGCTCCCCGCCCCAGGGCCGTACCTGGTCTACTCTGACAACTATGAACTGCTCGAGCTGACGCTGCTGCTGGAACAGCAGCAGGCGCTGCCTTGGCTCAAGCTGACGAACGTCGAAACCGGTGCCAGCGTGCCGATCGAGTTCGTCGCGCGAGGCCTGATGCCGTATGACCCGGTGGTCGTCCCGGGTCGGGCGATCTTGCGGTTTGTGATCTACGACGCGGGAGTCTTCGAGACCCAACACCTGACGCGCTCGTCAGCGGTCTACGTTATTCCCGACTACACCAGCGGAGCGGAGACGGAGTTGTTCCTGGTGGCGCTTCTACAGCTGGCGGTGATCGTGGCCATTGTGCGCTGGCTCATCGTGCGTCGCCGTCGGGCGCGCGCAGACCGAGTGGCAGAACTGCTGGCGCCGGGCAGGATCAGCCCGAAGGAGCTCCAGCGCCGTCACCGTGAACGTATGGGTGGAGACGATCCCCGGGACTCCTCATAGTTCCCAGTTTCCAGTTTCCAGTTCCCAGTCAGGCATCAGCGAAGACTGGAGACTGGAGACTGGCAACCGGGAACTGGTGACTGGAAACTATGAGGATGGGGTCAGCCTGTAGACGGCGCCGGCCCGATCGAGGACGTAGATTTCGCCGGAAGCTCCTGTGCCGAACCCGGTGATGGCGAAGCCGGTCTGATAGAGCAAGTCCGACCGCCACTCGCCTGAAGCGTCGGGGAGCAGCCCCCACACGAACCCGGCGCAGAAATCAGCGTAGAGAAAGACTCCCTGCCACGCCGGCAGCGACGGATCGCGCACCACGCGGCCGGCGGTGACGGAGCACTTGCTGTTGCCATGCGAGTACTCGGCCACCGGCTCCGTCAGTCCCGAAGCCGAGCCGCCTTCGTAGTCGTGCCGGCCCTCGCGGATGTCCCAACCGTAGTTGACTCCGCCGGGAGTGCCGGCCGACTGATAGTCGATCTCCTCCCATTGGTTCTGTCCGACGTCCCCGATGAACAAGTCGCCGGTAGCGGGATCGAAGGCGAAGCGCCACGGGTTGCGCAGACCGTAGGCCCAGATCTCCGGCCGGCCGCCGCCCGCGGCGAAGGGGTTGTCCGGCGGGATGGCGTATGGCTCCCCGTTGCCGACGTCGATTCGCAGCAGTTTCCCCAGTAGCACGTCGACGTTCTGGGCCCGCCCCTCCGGGTCGCCGGCTGAACCACCGTCGCCGGAGCCGATGTAGAGATACCCATCCGGTCCGAAGGCCATGCCGCCGCCGTTGTGATTCGGATACGGCTGGTCGTAGGTCAGCAGGATCGTTTCGCTGGAGGGATCGGCCCGGTTCGGGTCTTCGCTGATATGGAAGCGTGAGATGACGGTGTCGCCGGACGTGTCGGTGTAATTGACGAAGAAGAACCCGTTCTCGGCGAAGCGCGGATGGAAGGCCAGGCCGAGCAGGCCCTGCTCATTGCCTTGGGATCCGACTTCGGCGCGCAGGTCGAGGAACGGCTCGGGCAGCAGGGCGCCGGAATCGAGCACGCGTATCACCCCCGGCTGTTCGACGACGAACAGGCGCGCGTCGCCGGCCGATTGGATATCGACGGGGCTATCCAGCCCGCCGGCGACAAGAACCCAGCTGGCGCTTCCCGGATTGGGCAGCTCCGCCGCCTTAGGCGGAACGGGCGTCGGTGTCGGAGGCTCAGGCGTCGACGACGGTGCCGGAGGCAGTGTGGCTAACGGCGAAATCGGCGCAGAGGTCGGCGCGGTGGAGGAGACGAAGCTGCACGCCAGAAGGAACGGAACCACCCATCCCATTCGTCGCATCTCGATCACCTCAGCTGAGTAGAATTGTAACGGACTGGTTTCGATGTCCCCGGCGCGTGATCAACCGGCGTTCTTGAGCACTCCCCTGGCAGCGGAAACGGTCGCTGCCCTGCTCGATGCCGCTGCTGTCTGCCGGCGCATCCGGGCCAACGCCCGCGCTCAGACCAAACGCGACGCCTCGCCGGTCACCGTGGCCGACTTCGCCGTACAGGCAGTGGTGGCGCGTCGCCTGGCGGCGGCCGTCCCGGGGCTGACCCTGGTAGCCGAAGAGGACAGCCATTCTTTGCGCGGCGACTCCGGCCGCGACATGCTCGTCGATGTCCTCGATCAGGTGCGCCTGTTGACGCCGCAGGCGACGGCAGACGAGGTCCGGGAATGGATTGACATCGGCAGCGGCGACCCCGGAGCGGATTTCTGGACGCTGGACCCGATCGATGGGACGAAAGGTTTCCGCCGGAGCGGGCAATACGCCGTCGCTCTGGCGCGGATCCGACACGGCGAAGTCATCCTGGCCGGGTTGGCGTGCCCGGCGCTCGAGCTGGCGGTGGACCCGCTACCAGCGAAGCCAGGCGTGATGGCCGTCGCCGCGCCAGGTGAAGGTGCTTGGGCGCGGGCGATCGACGGGGGTGCCTGGGCGCGCCTGCGCGTGTCGCAGGTGGAGGGGGCGGGCGATTCGCGCGGGCTGCGATCCGTGGAGGGCGCGCACACCGATGAGGCCTGGCTGGAGCGTCTCCTGACAGGCTTACATGTCGAGCGACCGCCGGCGCGGATGGACAGCCAGGCCAAGTACCTCGTCGTTGCCGTCGGTCTGGCCGATTGGATCTTCCGCCTCGTGCCGGCGGCCGATCGGGGCCACCGCGAATGGATTTGGGATCAGGCCGCCGGTTCCTTGATCGTCGAAGAAGCGGGCGGCTGGGTGACCGATCTCGAAGGCGGGCGGCTGGATTTCGGCGCGGGCAGGCGCCTCGAACGGAACCTCGGCGTCCTGACGACCAACGGCCTCCTGCACGAGGCGGCGCTGGCCGCCTTGCGGGAAACCTTCCCGCGATGAAGCCCAACATCCCTCGGGCTGTGCGATGGCCCTCCGTTGTGGCCCTGCTTCTGGCGGCCGCCGCGGCGGCCGCCTCCCTGTACGTCTCGGCCATGGTGTTCGAGCGAATGCCTCACGTCGAGGATGAGTTCGCCAACCTGTGGCAGGCCGAAGTTATGGCGCGCGGCCGGCTGTGGATCGAATCGCCACGCGAGCCGGCTTCGTTCGTGGTGCCGTTCGTCGTCGATCACGACGGCCGCCGCTTCGGCAAGTACCCTCCCGGCTGGCCGGCGCTGTTGGCCTTGGGAGCGGCCGCCGACGCGCCGTACCTGGTGAACGCCGGTTTGGCCGCACTGGCGGTATGGCTGACCTTCCGCCTCGGGGCGAGGCTCGCCGGAACAATCGCCGGCTTGCTGGCGGCGCTCCTGCTGGCCACGTCACCGATGATCTTGATGCTCTCCGGCTCCATGATGTCGCACGTGTGGACGGTCGTCCTGACGTTGGCCTGGATGCTCGCCTGGTTCGACCTGTTTCCGGAGGGTGGGGGTCCGGCGCGTCAGCCGGCCCGGCTTCTGGTTTCGGTCGCAGGTCTATCCCTGGGGGTCATGGCTCTGACCCGGCCGCTGACGGCCCTAGGAGTCGCGCTTCCGTTCGCGCCGGCGGCGCTTGTGAGTCTGATTCGCGGGGGCGTGGCGCGCCGGCATGTTATCGGTATCGGTGTTCTGGCGGCAGCCGTGGCGGGCCTGCTGCTCGTCTGGCAGTGGGCCGTCACCGGCAACGCGCTGCTGAATCCCTACACACTCTGGTGGCCGTACGACCGGATCGGATTCGGCCCAGGCATCGGCCCCCTACCGGAAGGCCACACGCTGAAGCAGGCGATCCTGAACACACACCACAGCCTGTTCGCGTGGCAGCACGATCTATTCGGCTGGCCGTACCTCTCGTGGATTCTGATTCCCGTCGGCCTGATGGCGCTGCGAAAGCGGCGCGACGCGTGGGTGAGCGCGGCCATCCTCCCCAGCCTCGTGCTAGTCCATCTGGCCTACTGGGTCGGCTCGTGGCTGCTCGGCCCACGCTATTTCGTCGAGGCTGTGCCGGCGCTGGCGGCGGTGAGCGCCGCCGGAGTGACGCGCCTGGCGGGGTCGCTGCGAAGCTCCGGTGCGGTGCGGCTGCGGCCACTGGCGGTGGTGGCGCTGATGGCTGCTTTGGTCACGCTCGATGTGGGCGTCTACGTGCCGGTCCGCGTCGGCGGGTTGCACGGCCTGTACGGAATCACGCGGGAGAAGATGGCCCCGCTCGAGAACACCGATCTCGCCGAGGCCCTCGTGATCGTGCATGCCGAACCCAACTGGACCGCCTACGGGACTCTGCTGATGCTGACCGCGCCGTTCCGGCGAGACGGCGCGTTGCTGCTGGCTCTCTCCCGCGACCCCGTTCAGGATGGACGTCTCGAGCAGGCCTACCCCGGCCGGATCGTCTATCACTACTACACTGGCGATCCGACACGTCTCTACCCCACACCGAAGCCATAACCAGTGGTTAGTGGCGAGTGGCCAGTGGCCAGAAGCATTTCTGACCACTGGCCACTCGCCGCTGGTCGCTCATCCGAATCGTCCCTCGACGTAGTCCTCGGTGCGTTTGTCTTTGGGACGGACGAACAGTCGTCGGCCTCGGCCGACCTCGACCAGCTCGCCTTCGAGCATGAAGGCGGCCATGTCGGCCATGCGCGCCGCCTGCTGGACCGAGTGGGGGACGAGGACGATCGTGTAGCTCGCCTTGAGGTCCTGAAGCGAAGCCTCCACCTTCTCGGTCGAGATGGGATCCAGGCCGGAGGTCGGCTCGTCGAGCAGGATGACCTCAGGTTCGAGGGCCAGCACGCGTGCCAGGCACAGACGCTGCTGCTGGCCACCCGAGAGGGAGGTAGCCGGCGCGTCCAGGCGGTCGCGGACTTCGTCCCAGAGCGCGGCGGCCGTCAGGCTGGTCTCGACGGCCGCGTCCAGGGCGGCGCGATCGCGCTGGCCCGCCAGCTCGAGGCCGTACGTCAGGTTCTGGCGGACGGTCATGGGCAGCACCACCGGCCGGGCGAAGACCATGCCGACGCGCCGGCGCAATGCGATGACGTCGGTTGTCGGGTCCAGGATGTCCGATCCGTCCAGCCAGATGTGACCTTCCTGCCGGGTGACGTCGGTGAGGTCGTTGAGACGGTTGAAGGACCGCAGCAGGGTGGACTTGCCGCCCCCGGCCGGGCCGAAGATGACGCTGATGGCGTGCGCCGGGATCGACAGGCTGACGTTGCGCAGCGACTCGCGTCCATCGGAGTAGACGAGGGTCAACCCTTCAACGATGATCTTCCACAAGCCGGGGGCGGTCGAGGTCACCATTGGCGGCGGGCGCGGGCGCGCGAACGGATCGCCGTGGCGATCAGGTTCATGCCCAGCACGAACAGCAGCAGGACGGCGGCGGTTCCATATTGGATGCGCAGCGGCATCCCGGGCACCTGGGTCGAGATGACGAACAGATGGTAGGGCAGCGCCATGGTGGCGTCGAGCGGCGACGTCGGCAGGCGCGGCAGGAAGAAGGCGGCGGCGGTGAACAGGATCGGCGCCGTCTCTCCGGCGGCGCGCTCCAGGCCGAGGATGACTCCGGTGAGAATGCCGGGCAGCGCCTGCGGCAGGACGATGCGCCGCACCGTCTGCCAGCGGGTACCGCCGAGCGAGACGCTGACGACGCGGAAGCTGTGTGGCACGGCGCGTAGCGCCTCTTCGGCCGTGCTGATGATCACCGGCAAGGTCATGATCGCCAGCGTCAGCGAACCAGCCAGGATGCTCGTGCCGAAACGAAGGAACAGCACGAACAGACCCAGTCCGAACAGTCCATAGACGACGGAGGGAATCCCCGCCAGGTTGATGATCGCCACCCGGATCGTCCGCGTCCAGGCGTTGTCGGGTGCGTACTCGGCCAGGTAGATGGCGGCGCCCAGCCCGACCGGCACCGCCGCGACCGCCGTGCCCAAGGTCAGCCACAACGTCCCGACCAGCGCCGGGAGAATGCCGCCGGCGCGCATTCCGTCGCTGGGGAACGATGTCAGGAAGGTCACGCTGAAGGCCGACCATCCCTTGGAGAAGATATCCACAACGATCGCCAGGATGGGCAGGACGGTCAGAGCGGTGGCGGCGCCCAGCACGCCGAAGCCGATGATCTGAATCCACTTCCGCCGGGCCTTGCGCACGTTGGCGATCTGCGCCGACTCGAGCTGCATCGCCGCCCGCCTCAGGAGAGCACCCGCTCGGCGCGGGTGCGCATGCGGAAGACGACGCTGGCGGCGGCGACGTTGACCGCCAGCGAAATGACGAACAGCAGGATGCCGATCAGGAACAAGGTGTGGTAGTGGGTGCTCCCGTTGGCGACCTCGCCCATCTCGGCGGCGATCGTCGCCGTCATCGTTCGCACGGGCCGCAGCAGCGATTCGAAACCGGTCCACAGGACCGGGGCATTGCCGGTGACCATCATGACCGCCATCGTTTCGCCGAGGGCGCGGCCGATGCCGAGCATGATGGCGGTCAGCACGCCGGAGCGGGCCGCCGGGAGGGTCACGCGCCAGATGGTCTGCCAGCGGGTCGCCCCGAGGGCGAGC
>DATIFK010000132.1:0-2710 GCA_035455265.1 Anaerolineales bacterium | reverse complement strand
ATCGACGGCCATGGCGTCGCGCAGGATGTTGACGTAGCTGTCCTTCTGCGGCAGCCCCTTGGTCAGGGCTTCCCATTCGTTGCCGCCGCTCCGGCTGCGATAGACGCGCAGCTTGCCCTCCGGCGGGTAGTGCTCCGAGTCGCTCTTGATTGGGACGACATAGATCGTCTCCGGCTCGTGGGCGTGCACGTCGATGACGAACCCGAAATCCGAAGGGAGGTTGCCGCTGACCTCGTGCCATGACTCGCCGCCGTCGTCGCTGCGCATCACGTCCCAGTGCTTCTGCATGAAGAGCGTGTCGGGCCGCGATGGGTGCATGGCGATGCGGTGGACGCAGTGGCCCACTTCGGCGGTCGGATCGGGCATGAAGTCGGAGCGCAAACCACGGGTGGCCGTCTTCCAAGTCTTGCCGCCGTCGTCCGAGCGGAAGGCGCCGGCGGAGGAAATGGCCACGAACATGCGCGGGCGCCCAGGGTCGAGCAGGATGGTATGCAGGCACATCCCCCCGGCACCCGGGGCCCACTTCTCGCTCGACGTGTGAGTCCGCAATCCGGGAAGCTCCTGCCAGGTTGCACCGCCGTCGGCCGAATGGAACAGGGCGGCGTCTTCGACCCCGGCATAGATCGAGTCGGGATCGGTGAGCGATGGCTCGAAATGCCAGACGCGCTTGAACTCCCAGGGGTGGGGCGTTCCGTCGTACCACAGGTGCTTGCCGGGCTCGCTGGCGTACTTGAACTCATTGCCGACCGTCTGCCAGGTCTTGCCGCCGTCGTCCGAGCGGTGGACGACCTGGCCGAACCAGTCGCTGGCCTGGGAGGCATAGATGCGGTTGGGATCGGCCGGCGAACCTTTGAGGTGATAGATCTCCAGGCCCCCGAAGTGCGGGCCATCGACCTTCCAATCCCGGCGCTTCCCATCGGAGGTCAAGACGAAGGCACCTTTGTGCGTACCCACCAGAATCCGTACACCGCTCATCGATCGACCTCCTTCTGGTATGGCCCCTTCGGCTAGCGAATAGCGATGTCGACTATTCTAATCGGAATTCCAACGGAGCTCCCCGCATTTCACCCATGCAGGGGATCCACGGTTCTACGTAGTGGGACGAAGATGGGCCGGCCTCTCCATCCACCCGGAGAGCCAAGGGGTCCTGCCCGGCCAAGCTGGCCACGCACTGGGCGGGCCATCCGCGGGCACGACCCGGATGCCCCCCGCCTGATCCACAAGGTCACCGAGACCTGCCAATCCCGAAGCTGGGTCTTCGTCGAAGGCAGGCACCCCGCCAACCGGCTCGGCCGCTGTGTCGCGATCCGCTGCCCGCCATCCGCCTTCCGCTGGCAACGGATGGTGGATGGCTGGTAGCTGAAAGCTGCGGGTGGCGAACCGCTCGCCATTCGCCGGGCTCAGGCTCGCTCCGCTCAGGGTCCTGCTGGGAACTGGCAACTGGGAACTGGGAACTGGCCCCGAGCGTCTTCCAACTATCGGAGGGCACCATGGGTCCAACCTCAAGACTTTCGCTTGTGCTGCTCCTGGTCAGCCTTCTGCTCTCTTCGGCCTGCTCGGGCCTTCCCCTCGGCGATGCCTCGCTGGCGATCTCGGACAAGCCGCGCAACATGAACCCGAGCGTCTCTCCCGACGACTTTGCCTCCCTGGCCGCCGGCAACACTCAATTCGCCTTCGATCTCTATCGGGCGATCAAGGGCCAGGATGGGAACCTGTTCTTCTCGCCGTACAGCATCTCCACGGCCCTGGCCATGACCTATGCCGGCGCCGCCGGTGACACATCCGCCCAGATGGCCGACACCCTCCACTTCAACCTGCCCGCTGATCGGTTGCATGCGGCTTTCAATGCGTATGCGTTGGACCTCGACGCCCGCGCCAAGGCCCAAACGGACGCAACGCCGTTCGAACTAAGCATCGCCAACTCTCTGTGGGGCCAGCAGGGGTTCGACTTCCGGCCCGAATTTCTGGACCTCCTGGCCGAGAACTACGCCGCCGGACTGCGCCTGGTGGACTACGCTACCGATCCCGAAGCCGCCCGCCGGGCAATCAACGATTGGGTCAGCGATGAAACGCGCCGGAGGATCCAGGATCTGATCCCCGAGGGGGCCATCGACGCCATGACCCGGCTGGTGCTGGCCAACGCCATCTACTTCAAAGCGACTTGGCTGCACACCTTCGATCCGGACGCCACCACCACGCAGCCGTTCTACCTCCTCAGCGGGGACGCCATCGACGTGCCGATGATGCACCAGGACGAACCGTATCGCTTCGCCGTTGGGGACGGCTACCAGGCCGTTGAACTGCCGTACCAGACGGGCGATATGTCGATGGTCATCCTGCTCCCAGAGGCAGGTCAATTCGCGGCGTTCGAAGACTCCCTGGATCCGGCCCGGGTCGAGGCCATCCTCAACAACCTGACGCCCGGCCTAGTGACCCTCAGCCTGCCGAAGTTCACCTACGAGTCGGCCTTCAGTCTGCAGGATGCACTCCAGAGCCTGGGGATGACCGACGCTTTCGATCCGGACCGCGCCGACTTCTCCGGGATGGACGGCGCCCGCGACCTCTACATTGGCAGCGTCCTCCACAAGGCCTTCGTCGCCGTCGACGAGAAGGGCACGGAAGCGGCCGCGGCGACGGCGGTCATCATGGAAGTGACCTCAGCGCCGTTCGGCGAGCCGATCAGCATCACGATCGACCGGCCGTTTGTCTA
>DATIFK010000131.1:0-4148 GCA_035455265.1 Anaerolineales bacterium | reverse complement strand
CGGGACTCGGTTCGAGAAGCAGGCCGAGGCTCTCGTACGCCACGCAGATCACCCAGATGGCGACGACGTAGTCGGTCATCGTGCTCGAAGCCTGGGCGATTCCCATAGGCAGCGTAACCACGAAGACGGCCGCGAGCAGCTGGGCATGCCGGGGCGCGCCCAACTGCCGCGTCACCGCCGCCGCGCCCACCAGGCTGGCCAACATGGCCAGCCATTGTGGAAAGTTGGCCAGCCGATCTCCCTGGGCGAGGATGTAAGCGTGCAGCATGCCGAGTTCGGCGCCGGGCGGCATGAGATCCTGTCGCTCGATGCCTGTGGCGTAGTGAGCCAGCGACTCGGACTGCGCCCAATGCGCCACGCGCGCCATGTGGTAGGTCAACGAGTCCCAGGTGTCCGGAGGCGCCAGGTAGGCGACCGCTCCCGTAATCAGCAGGAAGAGGCCGAGGAGGATGAGCATCACCACTTCCGGCGCCGAAAACGACGGAATCCGCGGCCAACGTAACCGCCCGCCGCGGGTCCGCACGGCAAGCAGCGTTCCGAGGACGAGGATCGGAGATAGCCATAGGACCAACAACGCCGGCAACGTCAGGGCGTGTACGAGGCCGAGCAGCTCCGCCCCCACGACGGCGTAGGCTCCAAAGAGTACGGCGCCGCGCAGGAAGCACCGGTCCCAGGCCCAATCCGGCCTGACATTCCCCAGGTAGAGGAAGCCAAGGGCGAACGCCAAGACCGGCAACAGACCCGGCAAGACCATGGCTGGCGGCGTCTCCTATCCGTCCGGATCGGGGACGAAGCCCGGCCCGAGGAAGACGTCCAGCCGATCCAGGCCCGCGGCCAGAGGCAAGCCGTGCAGTCGCTGCCGGTCGCCGCAGATCGTGCACAGGATCGCGCAGGGGTGGAACTGGGAGTCGATCAGGGGCCGGAGCCGTTCCGTCGTGTAGATCGTTTCGATGTGAATGCCACTCTGAGGCGACTCCAGGAGCCACCAGAAGGTGTACTCCAGGTCGTCCGAGTCGATCCGCAGGCCGACCTGCGTGCAGCCGTTGGCGCGGACCAAGGCGGCTCCTTCGGCGTACGAGGCCCGCAACCTGTGATTGCTCGCGAACAGGATTTCGGCCGAAGATGTCGTCAGAATGCTATCGATCCTGGTCGGCCAAGGGGTCATCCCTACCAGGGGCCGCGTGTTGTTGAGGAGCAGCCATGGGATGGACAGGACGATCAGAGCAGCGGCGACGATGGGCGTGCCCTGGCGCAGTCGCGGCCACGAGTCGAGGCGGCCGACGATCGCGCCTCCCAGGACGAAGAACGGAAGCTGATACCGCATCCCCCAGATCCCCGGGCCGTGTCCGATGACGACGGGGATCAAGGCATAGGTCCCCAGGACGGCCAGCGTGTACAGGCGCGCCGTCCCCGCCGGCTGGCTCTTGCGAGGCAGCAATGTCAGCACGGCGGCGGCCAGCAGCAAGGCGAAGTGCACGGGGTTGGGTGCGGTGTCTTCATGGTTCCACGCGACGTTGCGCCACTGGTCCAGATAGCGCTCGTTGAAGACCCGCGGCAGCCGAGCCAGGATCGAAAGAACCAGCTCATTCCACCGACTGATGGGAGTCACCAGGTTGAATGCGGCCGTCCTCAGGACGCGCCCGAGGAAGTCGACCAGGATATCCAGCGGTCCTGAGGATCCGATCGCTTCTGTGGAACCCGAGTTCGACGTCTCCGGCGAGGAATCATCCAGAAGGGCGAGGCCAGCGGCGGCATGCGCCGAGCCCTCTGGGGCCAGCGCCATGTCTGAGGTCGCCGGCAGAGCGGAGCTCTCGAACCGGATCCACAGGTTTCTCTGAAGCCAGTCGGAAGTTCCATACGGTCCGCCGAAGGTCTCGACATTGCGCGCCCAGAACCCCACGTTCAGAGCCAGGGCCAGGGCGGCCATCCACAATCCTTCCAGGGCCATGCGCCGAAAGCCGGATTGTCGCCAGCGCGCCAGGAAGTACCAGACGACAAACAAGGGTGCGTAGACGTAGTACGTCCCCTTGGTGAGGAATCCGATGCCCAACGTCAGAGCCAGGCAGACGCGATCGAGGGTCGTTGGTGACGATCCCGTCGATCTGACCACGAGGTAGGCGGCCGTCACGGCCCAGAAGGCGACGACGAAGTCGTTCTGAGTGCTGGTCGACTGGAGAATGCCCATGGGGATCGTCAGGACGAAGGCGGCGGCGAGGAAGCGCCCCGCCCTGCCGGCACCCAGCCGGGCGGCGAGGCCGACGATACCTACGATCGATCCCACCATGCTGAACCATTGCACGAGGTTCACCGGGCGGTCGCTGCCCCACAGTAGTCGAAGATGCAAGATCGCCGTTTCGGCCCAAATCGGCTTCAACAGCTGATGATCCCGGGCAGTGGCATAGTGCCGCAGGCTGTGGTCCTGGGCCCAGTGCACCACGCGGCTCATGTGATACAGCAGCGAGTCGACGTTGTTCGGCGGCGAGATCCAGGCGATCACGAGCAGCACGCCGGCGAAACCGGCCATGGCCCCGACCAGGATTCGCTCCGCGGCGCTCCACTGGGGCCGGAACGATCGCAAGCGCTCCCACCCTCTCGAGAGCTGCCCCTGCCGCAAACCGTAGACTCCCGCGGCGGCGATGACAACGAGCCAGGCGAGGCCCACGCCGAGCTGTGTCAGGCCATCGATCAGCGAAAGCAGCTCGCTGCTGACGGTCACGACCGCACCCCAAACCACTGCCGCACGGAGGAACGACCCCACGAAGGTCTGAGTCTCGTCGTCTTCGGACCCTGCCAGGAGAAGCAAGAACAGAATCGCGAAGGCGACCAGGGGAAGAACGATCAGCATGGGGACCTAGCCTTCCTTCGTCATGTGGCATCTCGAGCAGGGCCGACCTTCATGAGGGCGGGATCACTCGGTGCTGAGCCTCATCGTCGCACCGCCGTCGATGATCAATCCCTGCCCGGTCATGAAGGAGGAACGGTTCGGATCTGCCAGGAACAGGATCGCCTGCGCGATCTCTTCGGGGCGGCCGATGCGGCCGAGGGCCGTCCGGCGGCCAAGCTCCTTCAACCGATCTTCGATCGTGGTGCCGCGACGAACACTGCGCTTCAGTCCCTCCCGCAGCATCGGTGTGTCGACGGCGCCCGGCAGGACGGCGTTGACACGAATCCCGTCCGGCGCGAATTCGATCGCCATCGCTCGCGTCAACGCCACCAGCCCGCCCTTGCTGGCGGCGTAGGCGGAGATGTCGACCGAGGTGGCAACGGCGTGTACGGAACTGACGTTGACGATCGAGCCGTGCGCGGCGCGCAGCAGGGCGTGGCCATGGCGCGCCATCAAGTAAGCCGAGCGCAGGTTCGAGGTCATCACGGCGTCCCACTCAGCCACCTCGGTGTCGACCAGAGGTTTGGAAATCTGGATGGCGGCGTTGTTCACGAGGGCATCGAGTCTATCGACGTCCCTCCGCACGCCTTCGAACAAGCCGAGGACATCCTTCTCCTGGGAAACGTCGGCCGTGTAGAAGCGCCCCGCTCCCGGCGGGGCGGCGTCGCCGCGGCGGTCGGTCGCCAGCACCTGCCAGCCCTGTTCGGCGAAGGTTCGGACGACCGCGCTCCCGATACCTCCGGCGGCGCCCGTCACCAGGACAACGGAGGCCATGTCGTCAGGCTCCTTTTCTCGAGGGGGCCGGTCCACCCGGGTGCAGCCCGGCCGCCGGCCATCCCCCGGCGGGCAACGGCAGTCCGAGCCCCCGGAAGAGATTCTCGATGGTGTTGCGATGGACGCGTTCCCACGCCTGGGGGCTGCTGTTGGCATTGTGAGGCGCGAGCAGGACGTTGTCCAGGGAGATCAGTGGACTCGAAGGAGGGATCGGTTCCTCCTGGAAGACGTCCAACGCCGCGCCGGCGATCCGCTTATCTTTGAGTGCCTTCGCCAGCGCCGCCTCGTCGACGACCGGGCCGCGCGCGGTGTTGATGAGCACCGCCGTGGGCTTCATACGAGATAGCGCCTCGGCGGAGATGAGACCCAAGGATGTCGGATTGAGGTCGCAATTCAAACTGACGAAGTCCGAACGTTCGAGTAGCGCCTCCAAAGGCACCATGGTGACCTTCGTGTCCCGCAGGAAGGCAGGATCGATGGCGACGATGTC
>DATIFK010000130.1:0-2126 GCA_035455265.1 Anaerolineales bacterium | reverse complement strand
GTCGTGTCGGCGCCATCCTGTGGCTGGCGGACCCCAAGGTGATGGATCGAATGCAGCATCTCGCCGTCGAGCAGAGCCGGCTGCACATCCCCCTGCTCTTTGGGCTGGACGTGATCCATGGCTATCGCACGCTGTTTCCGGCACCCCTGGGGATGGCTTCGTCATGGGATCCTGCCGTGGAGGAGCAGGCGCAGGCCTTCGCGGCCGGTGAAGCACGGAGCGCCGGAATCCGCTGGACCTTCACGCCCATGGTCGATATCGCGCGCGATGCCCGGTGGGGTCGCATTCAGGAAGGCGCCGGCGAGGACCCCTACCTCGGCGCCGCGATGGCCCGGGCCCAGGTGCGGGGATTCCAGGGCGCCACGCTGGGGCCGAACAGCGTGGTCGCGTGCGTCAAACACTATGCGGGATATGGCGCGGCCGAGGGAGGCCGGGACCTCGACGGCTCCTACGTTCCAGAGGCGCTGATGCAGAACGTCTACCTGGTTCCCTTCCACGCCGCCGTGCAGGAGGGAGTGGGCAGCATCATGTCCGCCTACATGGACCTGAACGACGTGCCGGCCAGTGGCAATCGCTGGCTTCTGACCGACGTGCTCCGGCGGGAGTGGGGATTCCGCGGCTTCGTCACGTCCGATGCATTCGCCGTCGCCAGCCTGCAGGCCCACGGGTTCGCCTCCGATCCGGCCGATGCCACCTTCAAGGCGATCACCGCGGGGGCCGGCATGGATATGGCCAGCCAGACGTACCGGAGCCACCTGGCGCAGCTGGTGAGAAGCGGGAAAGTGTCGGCGGCCCAGATCGATGCCGCGGTCCTGCCGATCCTCGAGGTCAAGTTCCGGATCGGTCTCTTCGACCATCCGTACGCCAACGCGTCCGCCGGTGCAACGGAAGTCAGCGCCGAGGGCCGGTCCCTGGCGCGGCGACTCGGCGCCCGATCCATGGTGCTGCTCAAGAACGATCATCATGCCTTGCCGCTGTCGAACACGATCAGGAACGTGGCGGTCATCGGGTCCCTGGCCGACTCGCCCGGGGACATCACCGGAGGGCCCACACCCGCCGGCATCTTCGGCCAAGGCCCCGACGCCCCGGCCGTCACCGTGCTGGCCGCCCTGAAGACCCGGCTCGGTCCGGACGCTCACGTCGCGTATGTGCCGGGACCCGCGATGTCGAAAGTGTTTCCGTCGATGTTCGACGCGTTCATGGGCCATAAGGTCGTGCCGCCACCGACCCCGGCGGAGGTCGCGGATTGGCTGGCGCAGGCGAACGCGGCCGCCGCAGCGGCGGACATCGTCATCGCCGTCATCGGGGAGCCCGCCTTCATGAGCGGCGAAGCGGCCTCGCGTGGCACCCTCGATTTGCCGGGCATTCAGGAGCAGATGGTGGAGGCCGCCGCCGCGTCGGGCAAGCCGCTCATCGTCGTCCTCGAGAACGGCCGGCCGCTCGACATCAATTGGGTCGCGGAACACGCCGCCGCCGTTCTCGAGACGTGGTTCCCGGGAGTGGAAGGCGGCAACGCGATCGTCGATGTGCTGTTCGGCGACGTGAATCCGGGAGGGAAACTGCCCGTCAGCTGGCCCCGCTCCGCGGGGCAGGAACCGCTCTACTACAACCATAATCTGACGCAGTCGCCGGAAAGCGATCCACAGTTCACGTCGCGGTACTGGGACATGCCCAGCAAACCCCTGTATCCCTTCGGCTACGGGCTCAGCTACACCACCTTCCGGTTCGCCAACCTGCACCTGTCGAAGACGCGCATGAAGGCCGGCGACTCGGTCGAGGTGGTCGTAGACGTCACCAACACCGGCTCCGTGGCGGGTGACGCGGTGGCGCAGCTCTACATTCATCAGCGCTCCGGCTCGGCGTCCCGCCCGGTGCGCCAGCTGGAGGGGTTTCGCCGAGTGACGCTGCAGCCGGCCGAGACCCGGACGCTGCGTTTCTCCCTGCGCCGGGACGAGCTCCAGTTTTGGAGCCCGCAGACGAAGCGTTGGGTGGTGGAACCGAGCATCTTCGACGTCTGGGTCGGAGAGGACTCCACGGCAGAGCTGCACGCGGAGCTCACGATAGAAGGCTAAATGGCTATCGGCTATCGGCTATCGGCTATCAGCTATCGGCTTTGGCCTAGCTGA
>DATIFK010000129.1:0-2452 GCA_035455265.1 Anaerolineales bacterium | reverse complement strand
CTCCTGAGCTTTCGCGGATGGTCGTCTTCCACACCAAGGACACGGAATGTTGAGCGATTTCGATCTGATGCGCGAGCTGGCGAAGAGCAACGATCGGCGGATCGTCCTGCTGGTCCTCGATGGATTGGGAGGGCTGCCGGTCGCGCCGGGCGGCCCGACCGAGCTGGAGGCGGCGCGCAAGCCCGAGATGGACCGCCTCGCCTCCGAAGGCGCCCTCGGGTTGACGATCCCGGTGCGCCGAGGCATCAGCCCCGGATCGGGTCCGGCCCACCTGGCGTTGTTCGGGTATGACCCGCTGGAGCACATTGTCGGCCGCGGCGTCCTAGAGGCGGTCGGTGTCGGCGTCCAGGTGGCCGCCGGAGACATCGCCGCCCGCGGTAACTTCTGCACCCTCGACTCGCAGGGGCTTATCCGCGACCGGCGCGCCGGACGCATCCCCAGCGACAAGGCCGCCCCGTTGGTCGAACGACTGGGGCGGGTGAAGGTCGCCGGAGCGACGTTCGAGGCACGGCACGTGAAGGAGCACCGCTTCGCCCTCGTCGCCCGCGGCCAGGGACTCGAAGCCGACCTCGACGATACGGACCCTCAAGCGACGGGGGTGGCGCCGCTTCCGGTGCGGCCCCGCCGGCCGGAAGCGCAGGCGACGGCGGAACTGTTCAACCGCTGGATCGCCGCGGCGACGGCCGAGCTGGCGAAAGAGCGAGAGGCCAACGGCCTTACGCTGCGCGGTTTCTCGAGCGATCCCCGCCTTCCGTCGATGTCGTCGGTCTTCCGGGTGCGGCCGGCATGCGTCGCCGTCTACCCGATGTACCGCGGCGTCTCCCGCCTCGTCGGGATGGAGGTGCTGGAGGTGGCCGGCGAGTCACCCGAAGATGAGTTCAGCGCCGTTCGATCGGCGTGGGAGACGCACGACTTCTTCTTCATCCACATCAAGAAGCCGGACAGCCGGGGCGAGGACGGGGATTTCGAGGCCAAGGTTCAGGCGATCGAGGCCGTCGACCGCGCCCTGCCGGCCCTGCTCGATCTTCAGCCGGACGTTCTGGCAATCACCGGTGACCATTCGACCCCGGCACGCCTGAAGAGCCATTCGTGGCATCCGGTCCCCTTCCTGCTGTGGGCCCCTGCCACCATCCGCCCCGACGCCGCCCGCACCTTCGGCGAGAGGGCGTGCGCCTCCGGCGGGCTGGGGACGTTTCCGGCGAAGGAGATCCTCCCGCAACTGCTCGCCCACGCCGGCCGGCTCGAGAAGTTCGGGGCGTAGACGATGGGCCCTCGCCCTTCACCTCCCCGCAACGCGGGAGAGCGGTTGGGGTGACGGCCCGTCGAAGACGGCATGGGCCTGCCGTCCCTAGGGACAACGTGGAGTGCTCTCTTCACCCGAAGAACCCGTAGGGGCGAAGCATGCCGTCCCGCACCGGCGTGCCGCCGGTGCTTGCGGCACGAACGGTGCTTCGCCCCTACGTGCGTTCTCGGGACACTCTTCGAGGCTCGGCAAGCGCCCCGACGCTCTGCGCTTCTAGAACAACCCCACGACCCTCCCCGTCTTCAGATCGAGATCCACATCGTAGAACACGGGCCGCGTCGGCAGGCCCGGCATCGTCCGCATCTCGCCCAGCAGCGGGTAAAGGAAACCCGCGCCCACGGATGCCCGGATGTCCCGGATCGGGATCTTGTATCCCTTGGGGACGCCCTTGAGATTCGGGTCGTGGCTGAGGCTGAGGTGCGTCTTGGCCATGTTCATCGGCAGCTTGTCGAATCCCAGCCGGGTGTAGAGCTCGATCTTCTTCTCGGCCTCGGGTGAGTATTCCACACCGTCGGCTCCGTAGATCTCCTTGGCGATCGTTTCGATCTTCCTCTTGATCGGCCAGTCCAGCGGGTAGAGGAACTGGAACTTGCTGGGCTTCTCGGCCGCCTTGACCACCAGCTCGGCCAGTTTCTTGGCGCCCTTGCCGCCGTCCATCCAGTGGGTACAAACCACGGCATCCTCGGCGCCGGCTTCGACGGCCGCCTTGCGCACCAGTTCGACCTCGGCGGCGGTGTCGGTGGCGAAGGAGTTCACGGCGACGACCACCGGCACGCCGAACTTGCGCGCGTTGCGGATGTGATGCTGCATGTTGGGCAGCCCGGCGCGCAGCAAATCCAGATTCTCATCGGTGTAGGCGAGGTCGAGCGGCTTGCCCGCCACCACCTTCGGGCCGCCCCCATGCATCTTCAGAGCACGCACCGTCGACACCAGCACGACGACGTTGGGGATCAGGCCGGAGGTGCGGCACTTGACGTCGAAGAACTTCTCCATCCCGATGTCGGCACCGAAACCGGACTCGGTGACGACATAGTCCGCCAGCTTCAGGGCCATCCGGTCGGCGATGATCGACGAGTTGCCATGGGCGATATTGGCGAACGGTCCGGCGTGGACGAACACCGGCGTTCCCTCCAGCGACTGCATCAGGGT
>DATIFK010000128.1:0-39099 GCA_035455265.1 Anaerolineales bacterium | reverse complement strand
ACCCTTTCGAGGATGTCGTAGACCATCTCGAAGGCCGGTCCGGGCGCCCCGCCGTGCAGCGGTCCCTTCAGCGCGCCCAGCGCGCCGACGACGCACGACACCATGTCGGAGCGCGTGCCGGCAATGACCCTGGCGGTGTAGGTCGAGGCGTTCAATCCGTGGTCGATGACGGTGTTGAGGTAGGTCTCCAGGCCGCGCACCGCCGCTTCGGCCGGGCGCTCACCCGTCAGAAGGAAGAGATAGGACGCGGCGTGGGGCAGATCCTCGGGCGCGGTCAGGGGCTCCTGGCGATGCAGCAAGCGCCAGTACGCCGCGACGACCGCCGGCAGGATGGCCACCAGGCTCTCCGCCGAGGTTACCCCGACCGATTCGCCGATGCCCGCCAGCGCCAAACTGTCGACAGCCAGCCGGAGCGCGTCCATCACCGGCAGGCGAGCGGAAGCGGCCTGCTCCAGGATGAGGCGCGTCGGCGCCGGCACCGCCCTACCCCGTGCCAGCCGCCCGCGCAGCGCCTCGAGTTCGGCGGCGTCCGGGCGGCGGTCGTGCCAAAGGAGAAAGGCGGTCTCTTCGAAGGCAGCGTTCGGCGCCAGGTCCTCGAGCCGGTAGCCGCCGATGACCAGCTCGCCCGCCTGCCCGTCGACGCGGCTCAGGCGGGTCTCGAGCCTTTCGGGGGCCTCGGCTGCCATCGGAGTTGCCCCCTCGCTCACTCGAGTCTCCGGCTGTGCCTATTCCACCGACTGCTTCCAGCCGGGGGTATGGCTCGACCGCGGGAGATGGAAACGGTCGAAGACACCCCGGGAGGCAACAGCTGGTGGCAGGCGGCGGAAGGCCGACGGCTAGATGTGAATGGCATGTCCTTCCGCATCGTGCGCCATCTCCATCAGGACTTCGCTGAGCGTGGGATGCGCATGCACGTTACGCGAGATCTCGGCCGGGGTCAGCTCCATGCGCTGCGCCAACGTCAACTCGGGCAGCAGCTCCGTCACCTCGGGGCCGACCAGATGCCCGCCAAGGATCTCGCCGTACTTCGCATCCACCACCAGCTTGCCCCAGCCGGCATAGTCGCCCAGGCCGAGGGCCTTGCCGTTGGCCTGGAACGGGAAGCGCCCCACTTTCACCTCGTGCCCACGCTCGCGCGCCTGCGCCTCGGTCAGCCCAAAGGAGGCCACCTGCGGTTGCGAGTAGATGGCCCGCGGCATCATCTCGTAGTCCAGAGTCACCGTCTCGACTCCGGCGATGTGTTCGGCACAGATGATCCCCATCGCCGAGCCGACGTGGGCCAGCGCCAACTTGCCGGTGACGTCGCCGATGGCCCACACGCCGGCCACGTTGGTCGCCATACGCTCGTCCACCTCGACGAAGCCGCGCCCGTTCAGCTTCACGCCGGCGGCGTCGAGGCCCAGGTTCTCGGTGTTGGGCTTGATCCCGATGGCGACCAGCGCCTGATCGGCCTCGAGCGTTTCCTGGCCGGTGCCGGTGTTGATCTTGACCTTCACCTTCGCGCTCGTGGCCTCGATGCCCTCGACGCGGCTGCCCGTTCTGACCTGAATACCGCGCTTGGTGAAGGCTTTGGCCAGCTCCTTGCCGACCTCCTCATCCTCGAGCGGCGCGAGCCGCGGGAGCATCTCGACGACCGTCACCTGCGCGCCGTAGCTGCTCCACACCGTGGCGAACTCGAGGCCGATGGCGCTGCCGCCGATGACAACAACCGAGGCAGGGAGGGTCTCCTGAAGGATCGCCTCCTGGTAGGTGAGGATGCGTTGGCCATCGACCGTAACACCCGGGATCATCGCCGCCCGCGCACCGGTAGCGACGACAACGTTCTTGGCGGTCAGGTCTACGGCGGCGCCGGCGTCGGGCTGCACACGGACGGTGTGCGCGCCGGTGAAGGTCGCCGTGCCCATGTGCACGTCGATCTTGTGCTTCTTCATCAAGAACCCGACGCCCTTGACCAGGCGATCGGACACCTGGCGGCTGCGTCGCACCGCCACGGCGTAGTCGAGCTTCAGGCCCTCGACCTCGAAACCGAACTCCTTGCCCCGCTCGCGCAGGATGTGGGCAATCTCGGCGTTCCGCAGCAGGGCCTTGGAGGGAATGCAGCCGATGTTGAGGCACACGCCTCCGAGCCACTGCCGATCGACGATGGCGGCGCGTTGGCCGAGCTGCGCGGCGCGGATAGCGCAGACGTATCCCGCCGGCCCGGCGCCGATGATGACGACGTCGTACTCAGGCATGCTGGTCTCCTTGGATCGAGCGGGTCAGCTCCAGGTCTGGAGGCGGTCGACCACCGCCGCCAGGAAGCGGTCGGCCACGGCGCCGTCGATGATGCGGTGGTCAAAGGTCAGGGAGATGTAGACCATCGGCCGCACCGCCACGGCGTCGGCCTTCTGGCCGGCGGCCGTGACGGTCTCGACGGCGACGACGCGTTTCTGCATGGCGCCGACGCCCAGGATGGCGCACTGCGGCTGGTTGATGATGGGTGTGGCGACGAGCGAGCCGCTGACGCCATGGTTGGTGATGGTGAAGGTGCCGCCCTGGACCTCGTCCGGCTTCAGCTGCCGGTTGCGGGCGCGGGTGGCCAGGTCTTTGACCGCCGCCGCCACGGCCTGGAGGGACTTCTGGTCGGCGTCCTTGATCACCGGCACGATCAGTCCCTGCTCGCCGAGCGAGACGGCGATCCCGATGTGCACGGCTCGATGCAGGATGACGCCCTCGTCGCTCCAGGAGGAGTTGACGTAGGGGACCGCCTTGAGCGCGGCCACGGACGCCTGCACGAAGTAGGCGGTGAAGGTCAGGTCGACTCCGTCGCGGGCGAAGATCTCCTTGTAGGCGGCGCGGTGCGCGATGACGCGGCTCATGTCGGCTTCCATCACCGTCGTCACGTGCGGGCTGGTCCGGCGCGAACGCAGCATGTGTTCGGCAATGGCTCGGCGGACGGCATCGTGCGGAATGACCTGTCCCGGTGCAGGCGCCGGGGCGGGCGGCTCCGCTGCGGCGGTCTTGGCGCCGAAGACTTCTTCGCTGGGCCGGAACAATTCGCCGGAGGCGGGCTGTTCCCAGGGAGACGGCGCCGCGGCGGGCCCGCGCATGTAGTCCATGACGTCCTTCTTGGTGATTCGTCCGCCGCTGCCCGTGCCGCGCACCCGCGACAGGTCGATCTTGTACTCGGCGGCCAGTTTGGCCACGACCGGCGAGATGAAGCCGAGGTCGGTCCGAGCCGGGGTGGGCGCCGCGGCGGCCGGGGCCGGGGCCGCAGCCGGCGGCGCGGCCTTCGGTGTGCGCGCGGTGACGATCGTCTGATCCGGAGAAGGCTCGGGGACGGCGTCCCCCGGCTGTCCGATGACCGCCAACCGCGCGCCGGCGCGCACGGTCTGCCCATCGGGCACCAACACCTTCAGCAATACCCCGCTCGCCGGCGAAGGGATCTCGGTGTCGACCTTGTCGGTGTTGATCTCGAGCAGGGGCTCGAACTCCTGAACGGTTTGCCCCTCGCTCTTGAGCCACTTCGTGACGGTGCCCTCGACGACCGATTCCCCCAACTGCGGCATGATGACTTCGGTTGTCATGCTAAGCTCCAGTGGCCAGTGGTGAGTGGTCAGTGATTAGTGATTAGTGGTTAGTGGTTAATGACTAGTGATTAGTGATTCGCGACTAGTGATTAGCGATCGGTGGTAACGACGGAGTGCGGCGTCGAGCCTTCGGAAGGTGAACGATCAGGCCGTGGATCATGCGCTGAAGCTCTGCAACGCGCGCCTCGCCGGCTGTCGTCTCGGCCGTCCCCAAGTAGCCCAGGCGGCCGCAGAGCAGGAGTTGCGTGTCGAGCTCCGCGAGCGATCCGAGTGCCTGGAAGAGAAACTGGCGGAACTCCGCGGTGTGCCGGCGAGCTTGCCCTTCCGCGATGTTCGAGGGGACAGAAACAGCAGCACGCTGCATCTGGCCTCCGAGTCCATAGATCTCATTGCGCGGCAAGGCACGTGCAAACCGGTAGACTTCCTGTGCGAGGTCCATCGCCTTCTGCCAGATCATCAAATCACGATAGTTGCGAATGTTCATTCGACATCCCCCCTTCGACCGGCAAACCAATCACTAACCACTCATCACTCACCACTAATACTTGGCCAGCTCGCGCATGGCCGCGGCGATCTTGTCCGGATTCAACATGAACCAATCCTGCAGCGGATGGCTGTAGGGCATGGCCGGGACGTCGGGGCCGGCCAGGCGGCGCACCGGCGCATCGAGGTCGGTGAAGGCCTCGTCGGCTAGCATGGCGGCGACTTCGGCGCCGTAGCCGCCGGTCCGATTGTCCTCGTAGATCATCAGCGCCTTGCCCGTCTTGCGCACCGAGGTCAGCAGAGTCGCCTTGTCGAGCGGCGTGAGCGTCCGCAGGTCGATCACCTCGACCTCGAGGCCGTCCTTGGCCACCGCGTCGGCCGCCTGGAGCGTGTAGTAATGCATCATCCCGTAGGCGATGGCCGTCAGGTCGCGCCCGGGCCGCGTGACCTTCGCTTGACCGAGCGGCACCAGGATGTCTTCGCCGTCCGGCACCTCGCCCTTGATCAACCGATAGCCCTTTTTGGGCTCAAAGAACAGCACCGGGTTCGGATCGCGCACGGCCGACTTCAGCAGACCCTTGGCGTCGTACGGTGTCGACGGGATGACGACCTTGAGGCCGGGGACGTGGGTGAAGAAGGCCTCCACCGACTGCGAGTGGTACAGTCCCCCGCCGATCCCGCCGCCGTACGGCGCCCGGATGACCATCGGCACCGTCCATTCGCCGTTGGAGCGGTAGCACATCTTGGCGGCCTCGTTGACGATCTGGTTGATGGCCGGGTGGATGAAGTCGGCGAACTGGATCTCGCAGATCGGCCGCAGGCCGTAGAGGGCGGCGCCGATCCCGACCCCGACGATCGACAGCTCCGCCAACGGCGAGTCCACAATGCGTTGCGGGCCGTACTTCTCGAACAGTCCCTGGGTGGCGCGGAACACTCCGCCGCGCGGCCCGACGTCCTCACCGACGAGGAAGACGCGGTCGTCCCGCGCCAGCTCCTCGTCCATCGCCTGCCGCAGCCCCTCGATGAGCGTCATCTCAGCCACGGCGGATGTCCTCGACGAACACGGGATACGAGGCTTCCGACACGTCGGGGTACGGCGCCGCTTCGGCGAAGGCGATGGCCTCCTCCACCTGCTGGCGCGCCTCCGCATCGAGGGCGGCATCGGCCTTCTCGGTCAGAATCTTGCCCGAGAGCAACCTGTGGCGGAAGGCGGCCAGCGGGTCACGGGCCTTCATCGCCTCGACCTCGTCCCGCGGGCGGTAGGTCCGGTCGTCGTCATCCGACGAATGGGGCGTCATGCGCTCGACGCGCGCTTCGATGAGCGTCGGCCCTTCGCCGCGGCGGGCGCGCTCGGCCGCCTCTCCGACTGCCGCATGGACGGCGAGGATGTCCATCCCTTCGACGCCGACCCCCGGCAGGCCCAGGCCGGCAGCCTTGTCGGCCACGTGGGCGACAGCCATCTGTTTCTCCTGCCGGACCGAGATGGCGTAAATGTTGTTCTCGACCATGAAGATGACGGGGAGCTTGTGGACCGCCGCCCAATTGACGCCCTCGTACCACTCGCCCTGGGAGGTCGAGCCTTCGCCGATGGTCGTCAGCACGACGGCGGCGTCGCCGCGCAGCTTGATGGCGAAGCCGATGCCGGCGGCGTGAGGCGTCTGCGTCGCCACGGGGGAGGAGTGGCTGACGACGTTGACCCGGCGCAGGCTCCAATGGCTCGGCATCTGCCGCCCGCCGGAGGAGGGTTCGCCGCGCTTGCCCATCAGCCCCAGGGCGAACTCGCGTGGGGTCATCCCCAGGGCGACCAACAGCGCCAGGTCGCGGTAATACGGGACGACCCAGTCTTTCCCGCGCTGCAAGGCAAAGGCAGCGCCCACCTGTGCCGCCTCGTGGCCGATGCCGGAAATGTGGAAGGCGATCTTCCCCTGGCGATGGAGCACCCAGGCGCGCTCGTCCAGCCGCCGCGCCAGGAGCATCGTGCGGTACATCTCCAGCTGCACGTCCTTGCCGACCGTCATGCAGACCCCTCCCGATGGGGCGCCCGCTTCATCCATTCGGACGCCATCGACCGTCGCTATCCGGTCCTGCAGGACCACGGCGGCCGAACGTATGCGATGACATTAAGGAGGAAACAGCGGGTCAGGCGACGGGGCGAATCTTATCCGAGGCCGTCCGAAATCTCAAGAGATTAGCTTCCAGCTTCCAGCTCTCAGCCGCCAGCGTGAACGGTTCCCGGTTCCCAGCGTCCAGTTACCAGTACAGACTGATTGACTGGAGACTGGCGACTGGTAACTGGCAACCTTCTTGGCTGGCGGCTGGTGGCTGGCGGCTAAGCAAAGGCCGCCGCGCGGATCGCCTCCAGCTGGGCCAGGTGGGAATGGTCGTGGCGGGCGAAGTAGCTGGCCTGCTGGAGCAGGGTCACCGTCCCGAACTCCTCATGATCCGCCTGGCGGAGCCACTGCTCGAGCGTCAGGCGGCGCAGCCTCTCCACCGTTGCTTCGCGGGATTGCCGGAAGCTGTGGAAGACAGCCTCCGTGGGCAGCCCCTCCTGGATTTGTTCGGCCCAGGCCGCCAGCCCGGACAGCCGGGGCCTTTCGGATTCGAGGAACTGCCGCAACCGCCCGGACAAGAGAACCTCGGTGACCAGGAAGTGGTGCAGCCCCTCGCGCATGGACCACTCGCCAGGCATCGGCGAGACGGTCATCTGTTCTTCGCTCATCCCGCGCAACCACCCTGCCAGCACCCGCGGCGTCGCCTCCAGAGCTGCCAGTGCCTCCTCGGGCGAGGTCGGTTCCAGAAAGTAGGTCGGGCGGAAGTCGTGGAAGGTGAGCCGCCAGGCGCCGCAGCCGGGGCATCGTTGGGGGATGTCCCCCAACATGAGATGTCCACAGGCGCGGCAGACGGCGACGTCGCCACTCTCCTCGCGCAGCAGCTCACGGCGGTCGGCGACGGCCTTCTCGGCCAGCGAGAGGTAGTCGATCACCCCTTGCGGCCCGGTCTCCGCCTCCAGGTGGCGGCGCGCCGCCACCAACCCTCGGCCCAACGCCTCCTCGCCACGGGGGACCCCGGCGATGTCGATCAGCCGAACCTCATCGGCGTAGGCCAGCGCCCAGAGAACCTTGGCGGCGTTGTAGTAACCGCCCGCTTCCAGACCACGCGCCAACTGCCATCGATCGAGAATGTGATGCAGGTCGGGATGGGCGACCTCGGTCATGGTGCCTCCAGGAAGTCATCAGTTATCAGTTATCAGTCGTCAGTCGTCCGTCGTCAGTCATCCGTCCCGGACCGGGACGGCGGGGAAGCCAACGCGGGACCTCCGTCTGGTAACGGCGATAACCCTCGCCGAAACGAGCGCGCAGGTTGGGTTCCTCGTAGAGCATGACGAAGAGATGAAAGGCTGCCCCCATGAGGACGGTGTAGGCGGCCAGCGTCGGAGAACGGAACAACATCGTCTCGCCGGCCAGGGCTGCTACGACCCCGAGGTACATGGGATTGCGTACGTAGCGGTATGCCCCGACAGCCACCAGGGCCCTTGGGGCATCGATGGGGGCGGGCGTGCCGCCGCCGACTTGGACGAACTGCCGCAGGCACGAGGCATACAGGCCGGCCCCGGCAACGATCAGGGCCAAACCGAGGATTTCGAGAACTCCAAGGCCGTGCGGGACGCGCCCGCGGCCGTCCGAGATCAGCAGGCCCGGGATCAGGCCGAGCGCGCCCCCGGGAATGGTGATGGTGAACAGGAGAGCCTTCAGCCAGAGGAATGCCCTCGGCCGCATACTGCTTCGCCTCTCCTCGGGCTTGCGAGTGCGGTCCGCGGCCTTCTCAGCCCCCGGCTTTCAGGCGGTCGGCCAGAATCTCGACCACATCGCGAACCTCGATGGTCGCCCCAGCCTGCCGCACCTGGTCGCCGAGCATGATCATGCAGAACGGGCAGCCGACGGCCAGTACCTGGGCGCCGCTCGCCTCCGCTTCCCGGACGCGATTGGCGTTGATGCGCTCCGTACCGTGCTCCTCTTCCTTCCACATCTGCGCCCCGCCCGCCCCGCAGCAGAAGGAGTCGGACCGAACACGAGTCATTTCCTTGAGCTGGACACCGGCGGCGGCCAGGTCGGAACGCGGCGCGTCGTACACGCCGTTGTGGCGGCCCAGGTAGCACGGATCGTGATAGGTCGTCAGTAGATCCTGCGTCCCCGCCTCGAGCTGCAGCCGTCGCGCGGCGATCAGTTCCTGGATCAGCTCGGTGTGATGGAGGACCTCCAGCGTCGCCCCGTAGGCGGGGTACTCATTCTTCAACGTGTGGAGGCAGTGCGGACAGGTCGTGACGATGCGGCGGGCGCCGACTTTCTTGAGGGTTGCGACGTTGGCGGTGGCCAGCTCGTGGAACAGATACTCGTTGCCGGCGCGCCGCGCCGAGTCGCCGGTGCAGTGTTCTTCAGTGCCCAGCACGGCGTAGCGCACGCCGGCGGCTTTCAGCACGGCAGCGAAGGCCCGGGCGGTCTTCTGAGCGCGCGCGTCCGTGGCCGGGGCGCAACCCACCCACCACAGGATCTCGAAGTCCTTGGTGGAGGCAACCGTTGGGACGTCCAGCCCGGCAGCCCATTCCATGCGCTTCTCGGGGCCGATGTTCCAGATGTTGAACGTTCTCTCCATCCCGCGGAAGGCAGCCTGGAGCTGATCGGGGAAAGCGCTCTCGGTCAGCACGAGGTCGCGGCGGATGTCGAGGATGTCCCGCATCGGCTCGTTCCCGACGGGGCAAACGTCGATGCAGGCGCCGCAGGCGGTGCAGGCCCAGACGGCCTCGGCCGGGATGGCGAACTCGAGCAGCGTCTGGCTGCTGGCCTCGCCGGCGGCCAGGCGCCCGCCTTCCTGGTTGAGGAAGTAGCGCTTGTTGATCTCGAGCGCCGCCGGCGAAAGTACCTTGCCCGTGGCGTAGGCGGGGCAGGCGTCCTGGCAGCGATAGCACATGATGCAGGCGTAGGCGTCGACGAGCGAGGTCCAGGGCAGCTGCTCGAGGCGCGCCGCGCCGAACTGCTCGATCGACGGGTCATCGAAGTTCAGCGGGTCGAGCTCTCCGATGGAGCGCCGGCGGGGCTTCAGCAGGAAGTTGATCGGGGCGAAGAACAGGTGCAGGTGCTTGGAGTAAAGGAAGTAAGGAAGGAAGGCCAGGATCAGGCCCAGGGCGAACCACCAGGCAATGTGCTCGGCCACCACCAGGGTGGCGGGGGACCAGCCCGACCACAACCGCGCCACGGTGGAGGCCAACGGCTGCCAGGCGTCGGCGCCCTCGAGGGCGCGGGCGAAGCTTTCGCCGATGAAGCGTCCGCCGACGTGCAGGACGATGAAGGCGGCGACGATGGCTGAGTCGCGCCGGATGCCGGCACGCGCCTTGGGATGCAACAGCGTCGTCTCGCGCGTCGTGAGCCCGGGGGGCCGGACCAGGAAGCGCCGCACGATCAGGTAGGCCATACCGACGAGGACGGCACCACTCAACAAGTCCCCGACCAGGCGGTAAGCGTCACCGAGGCGGCCGGTCCCCAGAAAGTGAAACCCCGGCAGGTAGCCCTCCAGGACGTCGCCGACGTTGACCAGCAAGTAGTGCATGAAGCCCCAGCCGACGAAGGCGTGGAAGAGGCTGGTGAGAAAGCGAACGCGAAACGTCGGCAAGAAGCTGACGGTCTTGAGGACGACGCCGGCGAGCCGTCCGGGAAGGGCGCGCCATTCCGGCCGACCGGCGCCGCGGCCGATGGTGCGGACGATACGCCAGCCGGCTTTCCACGTCAGGTACAAGCTGGCGGCCAGGGCCAGGAAGAAGAGGATCTTCTCAATGAGGGTCAGCATGGCTCATCTCCGGCGGGGGACGTGCACGGGGGACTGGTTGAGGACGGGCGTGGCGACGATCAGGGGCGAGTTTACCACACGGAGGTTGTCAGTCATCAGTTGTCAGTTATCAGTCAAGAGGAGTGGCCCTCCAAGTGAGGTTTGGAGACTGAAGACTGATGACTGATGACTGCCTTGTCAGGCGGCTTTCGCTTGCGCCAGGACCTCTTCCGACGTCCGGAGGGGGTGGACCTCCAGGAAGGCCTCCACGTCCTCCAGGGCCTTCCGATAGCGTTGGAGCAGGTCGGTGTCGGCGCCCTTGTAGCGGTGCAGGACCTGCAGGGCGCAGGTGGCGCAGCCCTTCATCGCCCGGAAGGAATCCGTCTCGCAACCGAGACATCCGTCCAGGCGAATCATCATTAGCGAGAAAGCCAGGTTTTCGGGGTGGTCTTGGGGAAGGGCAGCCACCCGATCGACGAGCTGCCGCCAGCGTTCTCCCCGGGCGCGCCGCAGGCGCGGGATGACGTGCGGCGGGAAGAGGATTTCGTTTTCCGCATACATGCGCAAGCTCCTCCAGGGGGAGAGGCGCAGCGCGTAACGGTTGACTCCGGACTGATTGTAGGTGGGCGCGAATCCGGCGGTGGATAGGACTTTGGTACCAGCCTCCAGCTTCCAGCCGGCAAGCCCAGTCACCAGTCACCAGTTGCCAGTTGCCAGTCCGCGGCCTTGCGGCCCCTGGTCTTGTGACTTGTGGCTTGGGTCTTGGGTGGCCAGGCTGGACGCGAGGCGCCGGCACGGCATCGCGCCGGTCGCTCCGCAGGTGCGCTACGCGCCGCCCTCGCCGTAGGCCGATGGATCCGTCGGCGTCTGGCCGGAGGGGTCGTAGACGTAGACGTACGTCCCCTCCTCGGCGAAGTCGAAGAACCAGTGGGCGTCGGTCATCGGCAGGTTGACGCAGCCGCGCGAGGTGGTCGTCCCAAACTTGGCATGCCAGTAGGTACCGTGCAGGGCACGCGCTTTGTCGAAGTACAGCACCCACGGGACGTTCTGCAAGTAGTAGAAGCCCGCCTCGCCGGCGATGCCGCCGGTCATCAGGTCGCTTTGCAGTTTGGCCCAGACCTGGAACAGCCCCGGCCGCGTCCAGGCGCCGTTGCGTCCGGTCGAGACCATCGTGGCGTAAACCAGTTGGCCGTCGGCGTAAGCTGTGATGGTCTGCTCGTAGAGATTGACGGTGATCCAGCGATCGGCCTCAACGCCGGGCGGCGGTGTCGAATCCGGGACGACGCGGGCGACGTTGCGCTGTTCGATCCACTCCTCGCGGCCGATGCGATACCAGTCCCATTCGCCGACGTGTTCGGTTCCGTAGATCTGAACCAGGCTGAACTTGGGCAGCCAGTGTTCGGTGAAAGCCTCGGTCCCGGGTTCGGTCACGCTAAACGTGCCCGAGATGACCCAGCCGAAAGGCCGCTCCGGGGTGCGCGAGAAGGCCTCGCCGTGGAAGCGAGGGACCTCGTAGTCGCTGACATCGGCCGAACTGACGAAGCCGGAGGGAGTCTGGTAGACGGCTCGGTCGCCGCTGTCGATCCGGTCGGAATAGCTCAGGAAGACGAACCCCTCCGAGATCTCATCGGCATCGCCCGATTCTTTCGCGGCCGCATTGGCGCTGGGATAGAGGCGGACGGTGCGGCTCCGGCCGCGGACGTATTGATCCGGGACATAGAAGTAGGAATCGTCGATCGGGGCGATGGGCGGCGGCATCTCGGGGAACAGGCCGGCCTGCGCCAGGTCCACCAGGGCCGAGCCGGGTCCGACATCCTGGCACATCTCCGGATGACGGACCTGCAGGCGCGGCGGGCACAGGAAGTCGCCGCGAGGGTCGGCGGAGGCGGAGTCAGGCGCGGCCCGCGCCGACAGCCGGACGGCGATGAGAGCCAGCACCGCCAGCCCGACTGCCGGAAGGATTCGGTGTTCCCGGTCGATTCCCATCATGGCCGCCCGATTATACCGTCCGGCCTCCTCGTCAGCGCCGCTCCGCCGCTTCTTCCTTCGCCCGAGCGGCGAACGCTGCCAGCGGGATCGCACCCAGGTCGTCGCCGGAGCGTTGGCGAACGGCCACCGCTCCCTGCTCCTGCTCTCGATCCCCGACGACGAGCATGTAGGGCACCTTGTGCATCTGGGCCCGCCGGATCTTGGCATTCATTCGTTCGGCGCCTTCGTCGACCTCGGCACGCAAGCCGGCCGCCTGCAGCTCGGCCGCCGCCCGCCGCGCATAGTCGAGGTGCCGGTCGGCGATCGGGATGACGACCGCCTGCACCGGCGCCAGCCACAACGGGAAGGCTCCGGCGTAATGCTCCAGCAGGAAGCCGATCATGCGCTCGTGGGTGCCGAGCGGTGCCCGGTGGATGCACAGCGGCGTCTCTTCCTTGCCCTCGCGGTTCACGAAAGTCAGGTTGAACCGCGCCGGCACGGCGAAGTCGACCTGATTCGTAGCCAGGCTGAACTCGCGCCCCGTGGCGGACCAGATCTGGACGTCGACCTTCGGGCCGTAGAACGCCGCCTCGTCCGGCACCTCGACGTACGGGACGTTCCCGTGCTGCATCGCCCGGCGCACCATGTCCTCGGTCTTGAGCCACAGGCGCTCGTCATCGACGTACTTCTGGCCGAGCCCCTTCTTGTGGTGCGTGCTGAAACGCATCATGTACTTCTCGACCCCGAGGATGCGGAAGTACTCGAGGTGCAGCCCGACGACGTCCAGGAACTCCTTCTCGAACTGATCCTCCGAGCAATAGATGTGGGCGTCGTTCATCTGCATCGAGCGCACCCGCAGCAGCCCGAACAACTCGCCGCTCTTTTCGAAGCGATAGCAGGTGCCGTACTCCGCCAGGCGCAGCGGCAGGTCGCGGTACGAGCGCGATTGGCTGGCGAAGATCTTGTGATGCATCGGGCAGTTCATCGGCTTGATGTAGTAGCGCGTGCCCTCCATCTCCATCGGCGGGTACATCGACTCGGCGTAGTAGGGCAGATGCCCGCTACGCACGAACAGATCTTCCTTGCTCAGATGCGGCGTGCGGACGCGTTTGTAGCCGGCGCGCAGCTCGGTCTCCCTGGCCAGGCGTTCCAGCTCCTCAATGATGACGCCGCCCTTGGGCAGCCACAGGGGCAGCCCTGGGCCGACCTCGTCGTCGAAGGTGAAGATCTCCAGCTCGCGGCCGAGCTTGCGGTGATCGTGGCGCTTGGCCTCTTCGAGCATCGCCAGGTGCGCCTCCAACTCGACCGGAGACTTCCAGGCCGTGCCGTAGATGCGCTGCAGCATCGGGCGCTTCTCATCGCCGCGCCAATAGGCGCCGGCGACGCTCAGTAGCTTGACGGCGTCGGGGTTGATCTGGCGCGTGCTTTCGACGTGCGGACCGCGGCACAGGTCGGTGAAGGCGTCGTGCGCGTAGGTCGAGATGATCGGCTTCACCTTCATCTCATTCCCGTACTCGTCCGCCTCCCCGTGCTCCAGCCCGTCGATGAGCTCCAGCTTGTAGGGCTGATCCTGGAACAGGCGGCGCGCCTCGTCGGCCGACAGCTCACGCCGCTGGAAGGCGTGGTCGCCGCGCAGGATCTCCTTCATCCGGGATTCGATCTTCTCCAGGTCCTCCGGGGTCAGAGGGCGCGGCAGGTCGAAGTCGTAGTAGAAACCGTTCTCGATCGGCGGACCGATAGCGATGCGCGCCTGGCCGGGGAACATCTCCATGACGGCCTGGGCCATCACGTGCGCCGCCGAGTGCCGGATGCGGTAGAGCTCCGAATCCTCGTACCGTTCCTGAACCTGTGGCATGGCTCTCCTCCTTGACCAAAGCAACGGCCCTCGCCTGTCTGGGGCGAGGGCCGTGAGCTCGCGGTTCCACCCAGCTTGTCCCGCGCCCGTGGCGCGGAACGTCTCGGGCAGCCGGTATCGGGGCTGAGCCGCTCCTTCGACCCTTCGACTTCGCTCAGGGCTCAGGATGGCGCTCGCGGGCGGTATTCGCCGGGCGGGGTATCCTGCAGGGCTCTCACCTAGGTGCCCTGCTCTCTGTCGGACCCGCACCGGTTACTCGTCCCGGTCTTCGCGCTTCTTCGTGCCTCGGTTGTAGTGGGCGGTATAGGACTCGAACCTACGACCTTTGCGATGTCAACGCAACGCTCTAACCAACTGAGCTAACCGCCCGTTCGGGTGATTATAAGCGCTACGGGGGGTCTTATCAACGGCTGGCAGCCAAGGGGGTTGCCAGTCTCCAGTCTCCAGTCAATCAGTCTGTACTGGAAACTGGAAACCGGACACCGGGAACTGGGAACCGTTCCAGCTGGAGGCTGGGAGCTGAACGGTCGCCCTCAGGCGCGGCGCGGCTACGCCTGGCCGAGTCGGGCCAGGACCTGAACTTCCTTTGTCCCCGCCGGCGGCAACGGGACGACGGTCCCCGCGAGAGGGCGGCCGCCGATCTCCAGGGTGACATCGTTTCCTGGCCCGACGCGCTCAGCTTGAATTCGATAGCTGACGCCGCGGAACCGGCGCACAAGGTCGAAGCCCTTCCAGGCGGACGGCACGACCGGCGCGATCTGGAGGCCGTCCAGCGTCGGCCGAACGCCCAGGATCCATTGAGTGATGGCGACGTAGTTCCAGGAGGCGGCTCCCGTTAGCCAGGAGTTCTTGGCTTCGCCGTAGGTAGGCGCCTCGCGCCCGGCAATCATCTGTGCGTAAACGTAGGGTTCGCAGCGATGGACATCGCTCTGCTCCTCGCGGGCCGAGGGGTTGATGCGACGGTAGTAGTCGTAGGCGGCGTCGCCTCGCGCGGCCCGCGTTTCGGCGATCATGATCCAGGGATTGGTGTGACAGAAGATCCCGCCGTTCTCCTTGTAGCCGGGAGGATAGGACGAGATTTCTCCCAGGTGCAGGTAGTAGCGGCGGTAGGCGGGTTCATGCAAGATGATCCCGTGCGGCGTCGCCAGCCGGGCAGCGACCGAGTCGAGGGCGGTCCGGGCCCGCCCGTCCTGCAGGCCCAATCCGGCCATGACACAGATTCCCTGCGGCTCGATGTAGATCTGTCCTTCCTCGCATTCGGCCGAGCCCACCGGCCGGCCGGCGTCGTCGTAGGCCCGGCGGAACCACTCGCCGTCCCATCCCGCCTCCCAGATCGCCTGCTCCATCGCGCGGCAGGCCTCGAGCAGGCTCTCGGCTTCGGCCGGATGCCCACGCCGCTCGGTGAGCACCACCATCTCCTGTGCCGCCAGGAGGAACAAGCCGGCGATGAAAACGCTCTCGGCGGTCTTGCCGTCCTTGTTGACCGTCGTCTGGAAGGACTGGCCGGGCGAATCGGAGAAGCAGTTCAGGTTGAGGCAGTCGTTCCAGTCGGCCCGGCCGATCAGCGGCAAGCCGTGCGGACCGAGGCGATCGAGCGTGAAGCGGAGCGCTCGTCTCAGGTGGTCTTCCAGGGAAGCTTCGGTTCCCTCCTGGTTGTCGAAGGGCACCCCCTGGTCGAGGATCCCGAAGTCCCCAGTTTCCTTGATATAGGCCGATGTTGCCAAAACCAACCACAAAGGATCATCGTTGAACCCGCTGCCGATGTCGTTGTTGCCGCGTTTCGTCAGTGGCTGGTACTGATGGTAGGCGCCGCCGTCGGACAGCTGCGTCGACGCCAGGTCGAGCAAACGCTGTCGGGCTCGCTGCGGAACGAGGCGGACGCTTCCCAGCAAGTCCTGGCTGGCATCGCGAAAGCCAATGCCTCGGCCGATGCCGCTCTCGAAGTAGGAGGCGGAGCGCGAGACGTTGAAGGTGGCCATCAATTGGTAGGGATTCCAGACGTTGACCATGCGGTTGGTGTGGTCGTCCGGGGTTTCCACCTGCAGCCCCGAAAGCAACTCATCCCAATTGGCCCTGAGAACCCCGAAGGCGCTCTCAACGACCTCCGCTTGCAGGTAGCGCTTTGCAGTGGAACGCACGCCTCGCTTGTTCAGCGTCTGCGAGTCGGGAGGATCGAACTTCTCATCCGGGGGGTTCTCAGCGTAGCCCAGCAGGAAGATGAACTCGCAGGCATCGTCCGGTAGAAGTTCCACCGGCAAGTGGAGGGCCGCGATCGGCTCCCAGCCGTGGGCGATGGAATTGGTGAGCCGTCCAGTCTTCACTCCCAGCGGGCTGTCCCAACTCCCGTACGGCCCCAGGAAGGAAGAACGCTGGGTGTCGAAGCCAGCCGGAGTCCCTGAAGCGGCGAAGTAGGCGAAGTGGTTGCGTCGCTCGCGGTACTCGGTCCGGTGATAGATCACACCGTCCTCTACCTCGACCTCGGCCAGGGACAGATTGCGCTGGAAATTGGTGGCGTCGTCCCAGGCGTCCCACAGACAGAACTCGACGGCGCCGAAGAGCGACAGCCGAGCCGGCCGCCGGCGCTGGTTGGTCAGGCGGATCCGCCAGACCTCCATGTTCTCGCCGGGGGGAACGAAGAAGAGAAGGTGAGACTCGATCCCGGCCTTCGACGAGAGGAGTTGGGTGTAGCCCAGCCCGTGGCGGCACTCATACGAATCCAGCGGGGACCGCAGCGGCTGCCCGGTCGGACACCAGAACAGGGGAGCCTGAGAGGCGCCGGGGGCATCATCGTCACGGAGATAGATGAAGCGTGAACCTTGATCGGCCGGGACGTTGTTGTAGCGGTAGCGAGTCAGTCGACGCATGCGGGCGTCGCGGTAGAACGCATAGCCTCCGCCGGTATTCGAAATCAGCGCTAGGAAGTCTTCCGTGCCCAGGTAGTTGATCCAGGGCAGCGGGGTATCCGGGCGGGTGATCACGTACTCGCGGCGGTCGTCATCAAAGTGACCGTAGCGCATGGTGTCTCCTGTGAGGTGGGCGAGGCCAGGGGGATCCGGGACGCCGTCGCTGGCCGCGCCGCCCCTCGCCTGGCGCGATGCCTTCCGCATGCGAAACTGCGACCGGGCTCCGCTTCGGTCAGCTCCGGCTCGCTCTCCCACCGGCATCGCTGCTAGCGATGGGCCTTGCCTCAGGATTCGGAGCCGCCGCGCTATTCTACATCTCAGGGTCGAACGCCGGCGCGTTACACGCGCCGCCTAGCTGAAGAGCGCGTGACGGGCTTCGTGACGACGAAGGGACGGACGACCCGGCATAGGGTACAAGCCAGGCTGTTCTCCAACCATCCTCCGTGCGCTCGTCCAGCCCGACCGTTCTCGCTCCGTTTCGTCCACCGGCATTGACTCTCCAAGCGCGGATATGCTAGACTGAAAGTGCTTTCAGTCGTTCTCCCACGAGTCAGGCGATGGCCCCGAAGAAGCCTACGATCTACGATGTCGCGAAGACTTCCGGCGTCAGCATCTCAACCATCTCCCGTGTGCTCAATTCTCCCGACAAGGTCAACACCAAGACACGCGAACGCGTGATGTCGGCCATCGACCGCCTGGGCTTCGTCCCCAGGGCGGAAGCTCGAGCACGCGCCATGCGCAACACGAACCGCATCGGCGTGCTGACCCCGTTCTTCACCGCGCCCTCCTTTGTCCAGAGGCTGCGGGGTGTGGCCGGCGCGCTGTCGCGTGCGAATTGTGAACTTGTGATCTATACCGTCGACTCGGTGGAGCATTTACAGGCGTATATCGCATCCATCCCCATCATGCAGAACCTGGATGGTTTGATCATCATCTCGCTGGCCATCGAGGAGAAGGACGCCCACCGCCTGCACGACAACGGCATCGAGACCGTGCTGATCGAATCCTGGCACGCCCAACTGAACTGCATTTGCATCGACGATCTGCGCGGCGGGGGGCTCGCGGCGAAATACCTGATCGGCCGAGGACACACGCGCATCGGTTTCTTCGGCGATATCGAGCCGCCGGAACGGTATGCCATCCGTCCGGTCAAATCGCGGCTGATCGGATTCAAGAGGGCGCTCGAAGAGGCGGGCCTGTCGTTACCGCGCCGCTATGTCGTGCGAGCTCCCTACACCCAGGCCGGCCTACAGCAAGCGGCCCATGCGTTGTTGGCTCTTCCTCATCCGCCCACCGCCATTTTCGCGGCATCCGACATCCAGGCGATCAGCATCATGAAGGTGGCCCGCCAGGCGAATCTGAGGATCCCAGAGGATCTCGCCATTGTGGGTTTCGACGACATCGACCTCGCCGAGTTCATGGACCTGACGACCATCCGTCAAGACCTGGATGAATCTGGACGGCTGGCGGCTGAAATCCTGGTCTCCAAGAAGGCCGACCCCGGTCGAAGCCTCCAGCACATCAACCTGCCGCTGACTCTGATCCAACGGCAGACCGCATAGGCTTCTGTCTTTCGCCGCCGTCCATGAGGCGATCCCCCGGATCGTGTTGACTCCCCGCGGAGTTGTGCTATACTTGCCAGTGAAAGTGCTTTCATAAGAAGCGCCTTCGCCTGATCTGGACAGCACGGACTCCATCCACCGTTAGCACAAGGAGGTCAGCTGCCAGAGATACCCCCCTTCCGATTCCTGACTGTCGGTTCGTACACGAAGTCCCCCGAAACAAGGAGCGAGAGATGAGTAAGATGGTCTGGCGAGTCATGGGCTTGTCGCTCATCGCCGCAATGGTCCTCGCGGCGTGCGCACCGGCCCCAACCGCGGCGCCCGTCGAGCCCGTTGCGCCCGCGCCCACCCAGGCACCAGCGGATACCGCGGCTCCGGCCGCGCCCGAGGCGCCCTTCCCTTACCCGGCTGGTGGCGCGCTGGAAGAGGCCCTGCGGGGCACGTATGCGGGAACCACCGTCACGGTGGACGGCGCGATGGAAGGCAACGACCCCGACGGGGTCAAACTGGCCAAGTCGGTAGCTGCCTTTGAAGAGGCCACCGGCATTGACGTCAACTACATCGGCAACAAGGAGTTTGAGGCCACCATCTCCGTGCGCGTGGATGCCGGCGATGCACCCGATATCGCCGACTTCCCGCAGCCGGGCAAGGCCTCGCAATACGTGGCGGCTGGCAAAGTGGTGGACGTCACGACCTTCATCCCCGAGGATTGGCTGGCCCAGCAGTACAACCAGAGCTGGCGCGATATGGCGACCCTCAACGGTGTGGAGGCCGGTGTATTCCATCGCTTCAACGCCAAGAGCCTGGTCTGGTATCCGAAGAAAGCATGGGACGCAGCCGGCTATCAGATCCCCGAAACGTGGGACGAGTTGATGGCCCTGACCCAGCAGATCGCTGATGACGGCGATACAGCCTGGTGCATCGGCATCGAGTCCGGTGCCGCAACCGGCTGGCCGGCCACGGACTGGACCGAAGAGATGATGCTGCGCACGACGTCGCTGGAGAACTACGACGCCTGGGTGGCCGGCACCCTGCCCTTCGACTCCCCCGAGGTCAAGAAGGCGATCGAGACCTGGAGTGCGATCTGGTTCAACGACGCCTATGTCTACGGCGGTCGCTCCTCCATCGTCTCCACCTACTTTGGTGACGCCCCGGGCCCGATGTTCGACGATCCGCCCAAGTGCTGGATGCACCGACAGGGCAACTTCATCACCGGCTTCTTCCCGGAGGGGAAGGTAGCAGGTGAAGACTACTCGTTCTTCTACCTGCCGCCGGTGGATCCCCAGTATGGGAAGCCCTTCCTGGTCGCGGGCGACATGATGGTGATGTTCAACGACCGGCCGGAAGTGCGGGCGTTGATGGAGTACTTCACCACCCCCGAATCCGCCTCCGGCTTCCTCGAAGGTGGCGGTGCTTTGGCCGCACACCAGACCGCCACACCGGACATGTACGGCGTTCCCCTGGAGCGCGGGATTGCCGAACTGGTACAACAGGCCACCAGCTTCCGCTTCGACGGGTCTGACTTGATGCCCGGAGAGGTTGGGTCTGGTTCGTTCTGGGAGCACATCACCAGCTACGTGGCCGGTTCGGAGGATCTCGATACGGCCATGAAGGCGATCGACGCCTCCTGGCCCAAGTAGCGTTCGGCTTGTCAGTTGGGGTGGGCCGTCTTGTGGCGGTCCACCCCAACTCTTTTATACTTAGGCTACAGAACCCAGTCTTCTCAAAAGCAACCCTCGAAGCTCCATCCTGTCTGGCCGGTATCTGAGGGACGAGCTATGGACGCTTCGCGCGCCGCGAATCCGCAGGGCCCATCGATCTGGATCAGAATCCTTTCGTTCGTCGGCCGCATTCTGTTGGCCGCAGGCATTCCCCTGATCGCTTTCTATGTTCTCTATGTGGGCTTCATCTTCCTTCGCGACAGCGATGCCCCGCGGGGCATCATTGCCCTGGTGGCGATCGTATGGGGTGTCGGCGGAGTGGCTCTCCTGTTCTGGGTATTCAATGGCCTCGTGGAGAGGCTGCCCGATGCCTTAAGGACCCGGCTCCTGCCGTTCGTCTTCGTTGGTCCGGGAATGGCGATCCTTGGCTGGTACCTTGCGATCCCGACGCTGCGCACGTTCTGGCTCAGCCTGTTTGGCCGAGACGGCCCGGCGGCCGGCCTTGGGTTCTTCCAGCTCTTCGCCAGCAAGAGCTTTGTTGGCCTGAGCAACTACCTGGCAGTCTTCACGGAAGAACTCATGGTGCAAGCGTTTCGCAACAACCTGATGTGGATTGTCTTTGGCAGCACCTTCTCGGTCGTCTTCGGCCTGGTCATCGCCGTGCTGGCCGACCGCAGCAGCTTTGAAAAGGTGGCGAAATCACTCGTCTTTCTGCCCATGGCCATTTCCTTCGTGGGCGCGGGCATCATCTGGAACTTCATCTATGAATACCGGCCCGCCGGACAACCCCAGATCGGTCTGTTGAACGACATTGTCGTGGCGTTGGGCGGGACACCTCAAGCATGGCCACAATGGGTCGGTATCGCTCCCTGGAACAACCTGTTCCTGATCGTCATCGTGATCTGGCTGCAGGCCGGATTCGCGATGGTGCTTTTCTCGGCGGCGCTGAAAGGTATCCCCGGAGAACTGCTGGAGGCGAGCCGCATCGACGGCGCCAATGAGATCCAGATCTTCTTCCGCATCATGCTCCCCTACATTCGCGGAACCATGATCGCCGTCTGGACCACCATCGTCATCTTCACGCTGAAGATCTTCGACGTGGTTTGGGTGATGACCGGGGGCCAATTCGGCACGCACGTGATTGCCACGCAGTTCTATCGCCAGGCCTTCACCAACCGCAACTCGGGCTTTGGTGCTGCCATCGCGATCGTCTTGTTGCTGGCCGTGGTGCCCGTCATGATCTACAACCTGCGGCAGTTTCGTGAACGGGAGGCCCTCTGAGATGAAGAGCGGAAAACGGCAAAAACAGCTGGGCCGCCTGGTCGTCAACGCGAGCCTGTTCCTGCTGGTCCTCCTGTGGACCATCCCCACGTTGGGGATCTTTGTTTCTTCCTGGCGCAACCGGGACGATATTGCCACCTCGGGCTGGTGGCAAGTATTCCCGCATCGTGATTGGAGGCCGGTCAAGGAGGTCGCCATCGCGGATTTGGGGGTCGATCCCAATCAGGTCATGGAAATCGAAGGGGTCACGGGCACCTTCGAAGAATTCCGGGCGGGGGTCCTAACTCCGGACGGGAAACGGGTCACCTGGATCGGCAACAAGCGCCTGGGCAAGATCGAAGTCCAGAGGAAGGTCTGGACGGTATCCTGGGATTTCACGCTTGACAACTACCGACAGGTGTTGGGGGGCCGGGATTTCACGTTCACCCATCCGGACGGTACCGTGGAAGTAGTACCTGGCGACAACATGATCCGGGCCTTCGTGAACAGCCTGTCCGTGGCCGTTCCCTCGACCGTCATCCCCATTTTGATCGCCGCCTTCGCTGCCTATGCCTTTGCCTGGATGAAGTTCCCTGGACGGCGCGAGATGTTCATGACGGTTGTTGCCCTGCAGGTGGTCCCCCTGCAGATTGCCCTGGTGCCCATCCTCAGGGACTACAAGGCATTGAATCTGAACGGAACCTTCCTGGGAATCTGGCTGTCCCACACGGGTTTCGGGCTGGCCCTGGCCACCTTCCTGCTCTACAACTACATCAGCAGCCTGCCGCGCGAGATCCTTGAATCCGCCTTTATCGATGGTGCCTCACATTTCACGGCGTTCACTCAGCTCGTCCTGCCCCTGTCGGTGCCGGCTCTGGCTTCGTTCGCGATCTTCCAGTTCAACTGGGTCTGGAACGACTATCTGGTCGCCCTGATCTTCCTGGGCGGGAATCCCGAGTTCGAACTGGTGACGCAGCGCATGGCGGCGATTGTCGGCGCGCGCGGCCAGGATTGGCACCTGCTGACCGCAGGTGCATTTGTGTCCATGGTCTTGCCCTTGACGGTGTTCTTTGCACTGCAGCGGTACTTCTTGCGAGGCTTGCTGGCGGGCTCTGTGAAGGGCTAGCCCATTTGCTACCGGAGCCATCGAGAACCCAGAGTTCACGATAGGGCATCTCTGGCGGTGGATCGACGGGCCATGGGACTCCGTCCGACAGGAGGGCCGCGTGATGCCAGCCGAATGGGGCACACGCGCCTAGGGGGCGTTGAATCCAATCATGCGAGCGCACGAATGACATTTGCCGGGGACTCGACTCGGAGGGCCACCCGGGCTGACCCTGGCCATCCGGGTCCGATGGTCTGCGACAGCAAGGAAGAGCCCGGAGGGATCTGACGTGGAGCACAGACCATTGGGCAAGAGCGGACTGTTGGTTTCTGACCTTTGCTTGGGGACAATGATCTTTGGTGAAGGGGGCCCACGGGGGACCGATCAGACGTCGGCAACCCAAATCATCCAGAAGTTCCTTGATGCGGGTGGGAATCACATCGATACCGCCAACGTGTATGCCGGGGGTCGATCCGAGGAGATCGTGGGGGCGGCGATCCAGGGCCGCCGCGACCAAGTCATCCTGGCGACCAAGGTCCGGCACGCGACCGGGCAGAATCCCAACGATCAGGGTCTATCTCGTTATCACATGATGCGAAGCGTGGAAGCCAGCCTACGACGGCTTCGAACCGATGTGATCGACCTGCTCATCGCGCACGCCTGGGACCCGCTGACCCCGTTGGAAGAGACGCTGCGCGCCTTCGACGACCTGGTTGCCTCCGGCAAAGTGCGCTACATCGGGGTCTCGAACTTCAAGGCCTGGCAGCTGATGAAAGCCCTGGCATGGAGCGACGTGCACGGCCGGTCGCGCTTCACCGCCGCCCAATACCAATACAGCCTCGTGGAGCGCAATATTGAACACGAGATCAGCGAACTGTGCCTGCAGGAGGGCCTGGGCTTGACGCCTTGGGGCCCACTGGGCGGCGGTTTTCTGAGCGGCAAGTATCGGCCCGGTGACAAGCCCCAGGCGGGGCGTCTGGCCATGATGCCAGACGAGACCGAAGAATCCTGGCAGCGGCGGTCGACCGAACGCAACTGGGCGATCCTTCGGGTTGTGGATGAGGTCGCCCACTCCCACCAGGCGACCCACTCCCAGGTCGCCTTGGCCTGGTTGCTGCATCAACCCGCGGTCTGCTCGGTCATCATTGGAGCTCGCACGCTGGCCCAGTTGGATGACAACCTGGCTGCGGGTCAGCTGTCTCTATCGGAAGAGGAACTGGCGCGCTTGAGACACGCAAGCGAACCGGATGATCCCTATCCGTACCGGTTTCTCAAGCTGTATGGATCTCGCGATCCCAATCCCGGACGATGAGAAGCGTCAGCAGAGTCCCGGCTTGCCTCCAACGGGATGGCAGAACCCGGGCTGATATCGAGGCGCTGCTAGGAGGCAGCCACCTGCGCGCTGAGCCCTTGTCGGCGGCGGCCAAGGTGAGAGCTCGGGCGAGAATGGATCACGAATGACTCGGCTCTCCCTTCACGGGCGAGCTTGGACACCGATCCATGGACAATGACACCTGGTACAAGAACGCGGTCTTCTACGAGGTTGCCGTTCGCGCCTTCAAGGACAGCAACGGCGACGGGCGCGGCGACCTGCGTGGGCTCGCCGAAAAGATCGACTACCTGCAGATCCTCGGTGTGGACTGCGTTTGGATCTTGCCCATCTATCCCTCTCCGCTCAAGGATGACGGCTACGACGTAGCAGACTATTGCGGCGTGGACCGCGCCTATGGAACACTGGACGATCTCAGGGCACTGATCGAGGCAGCTCATTCGCACGGAATCCGCATCATCATGGATCTGGTGCTGAATCACACGTCGGATGAACATCCCTGGTTCCAGTCCGCACGTTCCAGCAGGAGCTCGCCCTACCGCGACTACTACGTCTGGAGCGACACGGAGCGGAAGTACAAAGACGCCCGAGTGATCTTCCTCGATAGCGAAACCTCCAATTGGGCGTGGGACGAGCGGGCCGGCCAATACTACTGGCATCGCTTCTACTCCAGCCAGCCGGACCTGAACTTCGATAACCCCAAGGTCCAGGATGAAATGCTCAACGTGGTGCGCTTCTGGCTGGACATCGGCATTGACGGCTTCCGTGCGGACGCTGCGCCCCATCTCTTCGAGCGCGAGGGCACTATCTGCGAGAACCTCCCGGAGACGCACGCCTATTTGAAGCGATTGCGGTCCTTCCTGGACGCACACTATCCGGGACGCATCCTTCTCTGCGAGGCGAACCAATGGCCCAAGGAGGTGCGTGCCTACTTCGGCGACGGCGATGAGTTCCACATGGCGTTCCACTTCCCGCTCATGCCGCGCATCTTCATGGCGCTGCGCCGCGGCGAGGTCGGGCCCATCCGCTGGGTGATGCAGCAGACACCACCCATCCCCCCGGACTGCCAATGGTGCACCTTCCTGAGGAATCATGACGAACTGACCTTGGAGATGGTCACCGAGGAGGAGCGCCAGTGGATGTGGAAGGAGTATGCTCCCGACCCCCGCATGCGGCTGAATCTGGGCATCCGCCGCCGCCTTGCGCCCCTATTGGATAACGACCGACGCAAGATCGAATTGGCCAAGTCGCTCCTCTTCACCCTTCCCGGTGCGCCCATCATCTACTACGGCGATGAGATCGGCATGGGCGACAACCTCGACCTGTTCGACCGAAACGGCGTTCGTACGCCCATGCAATGGGACTCTTCCCCCAAAGCAGGCTTCACCACCGCATCCCCATCCACGGAACTCGTCAAAGGAGATCTGGCGCCTCAGAATGTCAATGTGGACGCCCAGCTGAGAGATCCCCACTCGCTGTTTCATACCATCCGGAAGATGATTGCCTTGCGAAAAGGACACGCCGCATTTGGTGACAAGCACATGGAGTGGGTGGAGATCGGCAACCCGACGGTGGCGGCATACCTGCGCCAGAACGGGGCTGATGCTGTGCTCGTTCTCAGCAATCTGAGCCATGACGTTCAGCGCGTGGTTGTCCCACCGCAATATCGAGGGGACTGCCTCGACCTGCTCTCGTCCTCCATTGTCTCCCTGCGAGAGGAGCTGGAACTGAAACCTTACTCCTACCTCTGGCTAGAGCTTCCCACTGCAAAGTAACGGCTTCTCCCTGGATCGCGCCGTGGAAGGCGGGATGATGGCTCCTGAGCGCGATCGTGGCAGCGGCAGGCAGTCCCCGCGCCGGGTTGAGGGCAGGGCTCCGACTCCGCCTCCGTTCTGACAGAGACCCGCCCATGCAGGAGCTGGGAGATCATCATGAAAGGCGACGTCCTTCTGGTCCAAGAATGGCACAGACGAGCGGCAGGGGAGATCGTCCCTCATCTCATGGATGCAATCAAACGGAAGAACACACGATACACAATCACGGTCGCAGGGGAATCGGGCAGCGGCAAGTCCGAAATCGGCAGGGCCATCGCGGACGAATTGCAGAAGTTGGGGATCAGGTCCGTCGTGCTGGGACAGGATGATTACTTCGTCCTCCCGCCCCGATCGAATGACAGGCAAAGGCGAAGCGACCCACAATGGCTTGGACCACATGTCGAAGTGAGACTGGACCTGATGGATCAGAATCTGTTGTCTGCCATCCAGGGGGCAAGAGAGATCAGAAAACCCGTAGTTGACTACGACGCCAACACCATCCAAGAAGAAACCATCCTTTTGGATGGTGTTGGAGTCCTGATTGCAGAAGGAACATATACATCTCTGCTGAAGCACGTCGATACCAGGATCTTCATCGCCAGGACTTGGCTGGACACCCAGGAAGACCGCCGGAAAAGGAACCGGGGCAAAGAAGCGGGCGATCCGTTTACGGAACAAGTGCTCGGCACGGAACACAAGATCATTGCTGGCCACAAGCAACTGGCTGATTTTGTGATCACGAAGGACTATGAAGTCGTCGTTGTAGCGTAGCGGCGCATGATGACGGTCAAGAACAAGACCCAGCTGATCACCTATCCGGATTCGCTCGGGGGGAATCTAGGAACGCTCGGCCACATCTTGGAGACTCATTTCTCCGGTCTCTTTGGAGGCGGGATTCACATTCTGCCCCCATTTCCATCATCCGGTGACCGGGGTTTTGCCCCCGTGACCTATCTCGACATCGCGCCGGAATTCGGAACCTGGGAGGACATCCGACGTATCGGCAAGAAGAGCCCCATCCTGTTAGATCTGATGGTCAACCACCTGTCCGCAGAATCGATCTACTTCCAGGATTTCCTCAAGAACGGGCATAGGTCCGAGTATGCCGACCTGTTCATTCCCACAAGCAAGATATGGCCGGATGGCGATCCTCCTAGCGACGAGATAGAAAAGATGTTTCTGCGGCGGAAGGAGCCGTTTTCCGACTTCACGATCAGGGGAACGGGTGAGGTGGTCCGCGTCTGGACAACGTTCGGCAAGACGACGCCATCGCGGCAAATCGACATCGACGTGAATTCCGAGACCGCTCGTCGCCTGCTGACGGAATTCATGACCAAGTTCGGCGAAAACGACGTCAGCATGGTACGGCTGGATGCCGTTGGCTTTGTGACCAAGCAGCGAGGAACCACATGCTTCTTCGTCGAGCCGGAGATCTATGGCTTCTTGGGGTGGATTTCAGAACTTGCCAATGCCCGTGGGATCGAAGTGCTACCGGAGGTCCATGCCGACTACACAACCCAATTCAAGTTGGCCGAAAGAGGCTATTGGATCTATGACTTCATCCTGCCGTACACAGTCCTCGAGGCGCTGTTGAATCGGACAGGCAAGAGGTTGAAGGAGTACCTGAGAATCCGACCGCACCGGCAATTCACCATGCTGGATTGTCATGACGGAGTGCCGATCATCCCCGACTTGAATGGCCTCTACAGCAGCGAGGACGCTCGCAAGGTGGTTAGCATCTGTCTGAACAGGGGCGCCAACCTCAGCCCCGTGTTCTCTCCCAGGCACAAGGGTCCGGATGGTTTTGATGTCCATCAAATTCGGGGGACGTTCTATTCTCTGCTGGACTGCAGCGACGATGCCTATCTGGCTGCCAGGGCTATTCAGTTCTTCACACCCGGCGTCCCGCAAGTCTATTATGTCGGCCTGCTCGCAGGGGAGAACGATCAAACCGGGGCAGAAAGGACCGGCGATGGCCGCGAAATCAACCGGCACAACTATTCAACAGATGAGGTAGGACGGAACCTGCAGCGCCCGGTGGTCCAACGTCTGTTGAGGCTGATTCGCTTCCGCAACGAATACGCTGCCTTCGATGGGTCCTTTCAGGTCTTGGACTCGGATGATTCGATCCTGCACCTGTCTTGGGAGAGGGGGAAAAGCAAATGCCAACTGATGGTGAATTTCGATTCCGAGAAGGCCGTGATTCGTTACGCAGATGCTGATGGAAGTCTTGTGGATTTTCCCTTGTGAACATCGCTTCCCAACGGCTGGATCCTCGACATCGCCCCAGCGCCAACCCGTCAGGCGTTGCGCGGATGCCTGGGACGATCGCCTGCGTCTCGTTTCTTGGTGGCCATCGTAAACCTCCCGCTCACGAACGCCCCTGGCTGGGTGCCGCCGGCCCGCTCGCCTTCTGGGAACGTCGTCTCTTGGCCTAGGGGAAGCCCCTGCTGCCGGAGCTGCTCTTCGGCGGCCCCTCGCCCGGCCCGCACCAGACGGAACGAGTGGCGGAAGTCCCAGAACGGGACGCCCTCCGGCACAGACAGCCGGATCAGGGTCAGCGGGATCCCGATCGTTCGTGCCCAGTCGACCTCGCGGGCGGTCTGGTCCTCCAGCATGGCCATGATCGAAAACGCCGCCGTGCGCATCATGCCCCGCCAGCTGCCGAAGCCGGCCTGCGCCTGCGCCAGGTCGACGGCCACGATCGCATCGGCGCCCCGCTCCACGGCGATGCGGAGCGGCAGATTGGCGACGATCCCCCCATCGAGGTAGCGCACGCCGTCCACCGTCCACGGCGGGAGCATGGGAGGCATGGCCGTGGTCGCCATCAGGCCATCGATGACGCGGTCCTCGGAACGATCCCCGAAGACACGTACTCCGGCAGGCTCCAGCGCCATCGCCACGGCGTAGGCGCGGACTCCGCTCGACCGGGCGACCTCGCCGAAGGTCGCCCTCTCTCCGCCGAAGTAGGGGGTGAACATGCGAAGCAGGGTGTGCGGCGGGAGCAACCCCTCCCACCCGCGCACATGCCGGAGGACGAGCTCCCCTTCGCCGGGCAATTGCAGGCCCAGGTGCGCGGCCTCGCGCCAGAGCGCCGCCAGGCGGTGTGCGCGCGGGAGACTCGGCCGCTGAGCCAGGAAGATGCCGTTGATCCCGCCGGCGGAGCTGCCGACGATCAACTCGGGGCGGTAACCTGCCGCCAGGACGGCCTCGATGGCTCCAACTTGGAGCGGTCCGTAGTTGGCGGCTCCGCTTAGGACGAGGGCGCGCAAGCTGCACCTCCCCTCACCTGCACGCGTTGGGGCCCCTCTTCACTCTAGCGTCCCGCGGCCCCCGGGTCAAGACCCGCTGCTCAGAGCGACGCCCCACACCAGGGAACGGGCCGAATCGGGCCGGGTGTTATAATGCCGCGACGATGTCCGAGACCGACGAACCAGCCTCAGACGCTCAGGGTCTGACCTCCGTTCCGCCCCCAGCTCGCGCGCCGCGCGATCCCGGCTACATTCAGATCAAACGCAGCCACCTCTTCGCCGTCCTGGTCGTGGTGGCCTTTGCCGCGGGTTTGGGCTCCGGCTATCTGGTCTGGGGCCGCCGCGCCGCCCGTCCGGCGGCCGCCGAGGAGAGCATCGCCGGCGGTGGACAACGGTTTGACGTCGCGACCGATGGCGACCCTGCGATCGGCCCGGACGATGCTCCCGTCACCATCGTGGAGTTCAGCGATTTCAACTGTCCGTACTGCCGCAAGTTCCACGAAGACACCTTTCAGTCTCTGATGCAGACGTACGGAGACCGGATTCGCTTCGTCTACCGCGATTTCCCCATCACCACCGCCGAGTCGTTCGTGGCCGCCCAAGCCGCCAACTGCGCCGGCCGGCAGGGTGCGTATTGGCCCTTCCACGACAAGCTGTTCTCGGGCGGGTTGGGCCTCGGGCGCTCGGCCTACGAGTCCTACGCGCAGCAACTGGGGTTGGACGGTCAGGCGCTGGGCGCGTGCATCGACTCAGGCGATGAAGCCGATGAAGTCACCGCCGACGCCCGGGCCGCCAGTGAGCTCGGGGTGACCGGAACACCGACATTCTTCATCAATGGGATCCCGCTCGTCGGCGCTCAACCGCTGACGGAATTCTCTCGGGTCATCGAGGCCGAACTTGGCTCGTAGAAGGATCTCTCCCCCACGACCTCCGGCGCCGGCGCCCGCAACCGTCGATCCTGCTCCGCAGCCGGCGGAGCCGCCGACGCCGATCCGACTTTCGGAGCGGCGATACTCGGCGTGGCAGGTCTTTGGCTTCGCCGCCGTGTCCCTGGCCGTCGTCGGTGGCGCTTTTCTGGCCGGGCTTGTCATCGGGTGCCGCTGGGGGGCAAAGGCGTCGCGGCTCATGCAACGCGAACCCTTCTCCGCGCCCTTCTTCGTCTCACCCGCTATCCCCAATCTGGGACCACAGACCGGCCAGCGAGCCTATCTTGGCGTGACGTACGATGAGGTGACGCCTCAGCTCGCCAAGCGGGAAGGGTTGGCCGTCACGGACGGTGCCCTGATCCGCAGTGTCCAGGAAGGATCGCCCGCCCTGGCGGCCGACCTGCACCCCGGCGACGTCATCGTGGCTTTCGAGGGCGTTCCGGTCGACCGGCGCCACGGCCTGCGCCTGCTCGTTGAGGCCTCGTCCCCCGGACAGGCGGTGACGCTGACGATCGCCCGCGGGGACCAGACGTTCGACGTGCCCGTGACTCTGGGCGCTGCTCCCTCGCCCTAGCGCTCTCCCGGCGCGGTTCCGCGTCGACCGTATCCATGAAGGACAGCAGCACGCTGTTCAGTGCCTCGGCCGCATCGACCGAGGCCACGTGCCCGGCTCCCTCGAGGAGCTGCAGCTGCGCCCCCGGGATTCGCGCGGCCAGCCCGCGGCAGGAGGCAGTCGGGACCGTTGTGTCGGCGGTGCCGCTGACGACAAGCGTCGGGAGGCCGATCGTCCCCAGGCGCGGTCCCAGGTCGAAGCGCGCCGCGGCCCGCAGCCCCTGCAAGTAGCCACGGCGATCGTTGGCGGCGATCCGCGCCGCCGCTGCCTGGCGCAGGGCGGCCTGATCCGGCCCGGGGAATAGGCCGGAAGCGACCCAGGCGCCGAGCCAGTCCATCTGTCCCGTCAGGGCCAGCCCCAAGCGGACAGCGCCCCGCAGCCAGGCGCGAAAGGTCAGCCGAAACTGGGCGAAGGTGTTGATCAGGCTGAGGGAACGGACCTGCGTTGGCGCGTCGACCGCCAACTGGAGGGCCACCGCGCCGCCGAGCGACAGACCCACGATGTGGGCTGGCCCGGCTCCCCTCTCCTCCATCGCCGCCGCCACTTGGGCGGCATAGTCCGCCATCGACGGCCAGCCCGGCAGCGAGGGTACGCCGCCGTGCCCCGGCAGGTCGACCGCGGCAACAGAATGTCTGCGGCTCAGCGCCGGCACCTGGAATAGCCAGTCTTCGGCGCTCGAGCCCAAACCGTGCAGCAGGACGACCTTCGTCCCACGGCCACCGGGATAGTCGATCCAGCGGATCGGCCGAAGGCCCCGATCTCGGCCGGCGGACATCAGCGACGCACCACGTCCGGAAGCGGCGGCAGCGTCAGGTCGAGCTCGACTACAACCATCCGGTGGTCCGAGGCCAGCGACGTCGACACCCACGCCTGACGCGGGGTTGCGCCGCGCAAGAAGACGTAGTCGATGCGCTTGTCCGGATCGACGGCGGGGTCGGTCAGCGGCGCCGGATCGATGTCCAGATCGGCAAAGGGATCGTGCAGGCCGGCGGCCAGGACCCTTTCGACGACAGGGCTGTCCGGCTCGGCATTGAAATCCCCGCCGAACGCCGCCGGGGCGCGGTCCGCCAGGAAGGCCAGGGCCTCTTCGATCTGCCTCTGGGTGTCCTCATCCGACAGGCCCATCCAGATGCCGAACATGTGGAAGGGTCTGCCGTCGACACCGGCTTCGACGTGGACGACCCCCGTCTGCTCCTGCCGGCTTGTCACCAGGATGCGCTCGATCGACTCGCTCGAGCCGCGGTACAGCACGGCGATCCCGGTGAGGCGTTCGACCGTCGGCAAGTAGGCCTGGTGCATCCCCAGCGCACGCGCCAGGTAGTACGCGTCGTCGGCCATGTAGGAGGTCATGCGGCCGGTGTCGACTTCCTGCAAGGCGATGAAATCGACCCCTGCCGCGCGAATGGCGCTCGCCAGCTCCGTCAGATTGAAGCCCCAGCGCTGGTCATAGCCGTAGTGGATGTTGTAGGTGGCAGCACGGACGGCTCGAACGTCGACCCGCTCGTCCGTTGCGCGCGGCCAGACCAGAATCGCGGATACGAGCACGACGACAACCCCGCCGGTCAGTGCAGGCCAGCGCGGCCGCGGCGCGGCGGTGGGCTCAGACAGCGGCGGCAGAAGAGGAAGTCCCGCGGCCAAGCCGGCCACAAGGTAGACCGCCCATCCGTATCCGCGCAGGAAGGGCAGCGTGTAAGGGTAGGTGAAGGTAAAGGCGTTGACGAAGTTGAGGATGAGGAAGAAACCCATGGCCCAGGCGACGGCAGCCCCAGGGCGTCGCCGGCGCTGAGAGGAATCGGTCCAGGCCCGCCACGTCAGGATCGCGGAAGCATGGGCCAGCAGCAGCCCGACTCCGGCGAGCACTCCCGTCCCGGCCGCGCCCAACATCAAACCCACCGGAAGGATCCACAGAAGACTCAGGCGAACCCACGTGGTCGCGACGAGATCGGCGACCGCGGGGAGCAGACACACAAGCGTCACAGCCAACGTGGCCGGAGCGAGGATTTCGTAAGGCACTCCGCTCCAACGGGCGGTGGCATTCGCCACCGAAAGGAGTGATGTCTCCAGGAAGATGAGGGCACCGAAGGCTGCGGGCGCGCCGAGCGGGACGCCGGCTTCGCTCCCATCCTTCTCCGCGCCGGCAACGACACACACCGATGCCGCGACGGCCAGCAGGATGAGCGGGAGAAGGAAGCCCTGCTGGAGACTCAGGTCGTAGGTGTCACCGGCAACCCGCAAGAGTTGATCGCCCGCCAACGCCAAGACTGCGGCGGTCCATGCGCGCCGCGGGTTGGCCCGCAGCTCCGTCGCCAGATAGGCCCCGCCGGCCGCCACGACGACCAGCGAGGCGGGGAAGCGCACGGCGGCGTCGTTCGCCGTCATCGGGATGCGCGCCAGCGAGGCGGTTACGCCGAAGACCGCCCGCCACGACAGCCCTTGCCGGATTCGGCGCGCGTCTGCCACGAGGGGAGCCCCCATGCTGAGGACGACCAGGAGCAGGCTGACCGGCAGCCAGGCCGTCGGCGAGCCGGCGAAGACCTGGTCGTAGAGAATCCCGAACGTGGTCGAGAATAGAGTCCGCAGTGCTTCGAGGATGAACAGCATCACCAAGGTGATACCGGCGAGGCGGGTCCAAGAGTCTCGACTCATCGAACCTCCCCATTCGGTACCCAGTTCCCAGTTTCCAGTTCCCAGTCAAACCATACCAAGAACGGACTGGGAACTGGCGACGGGAAACTGGGAACTCTCCTGATCTCACACCTCGAACAGCGTATCCATGTACCAGTTGAGCACTTCGCGCACCATGCCGCGCGTCTCGACGGCCGCCGCCAGGCCATAGACCGGCCCGACGCCCTCGGGCGCCTGAGGATCGCCGCGCACCTTCTCGATCGAAGCCCTCAGGTCATCCAGCCAGGCTTCTTTCACCCCCGGCTCGGTGTGGCGCAACGTGACACACAGGTGCGCGCTGGCGGGCAGATGCAGACCGTTGAGGATCCAGCCGCGCTCGGCCATCGCCTGCAGAATCTGATAGACGTTCAGCGTCTTCGACTGGAAGGAGATGACGAACAGGGGATCCCCGATGACCTCGATGTCCGGCAGATTTCGCAGCTCGCGCTTGATCCACGCGGCGGTCTCGAGGATGCGTCGCGCCGCTTCCAGGTAGCCGGATTCGCCCATCTCCAGCATTGCCGCCCAGCAGGCGGCGCTCAGGCCTCCCGGCCGGCTGCCGGCCATGGTCGGTGAGAAGTACAGCCCGCCCGGCCAATCCAGCACCGAGAAGTAGCCGTGCCGGCGCAGCTCCTTCGTCCGGTAGAGCAGCACCGACGTCCCCTTGGCGGCATAGCCGTACTTGTGGGTGTCGGCCGAGATCGACGTCACCCCGGGAAGGCGGAAGTCGAAAGCCGGGACGGGATAGCCGAGCCGCTCGGCCCACGGCAGCAGGAAACCTCCGAGGCAGCCGTCGGTATGGAAGCCGATATCCCGCTCGAGCGCCAGATTCGACAACTCCTCGATGGGATCTACCAGGCCGTGGGGAAAGGGCGGCGCCGAGCCGACGATAACGACGGTTTCGGGTTTCAGCGCCGCGCGCACGGCATCGACATCGGCGCGGAAATCCGGCCCGAGGGGCACGCGGCAGATGGGCATATCGAAGTATCCGGCGGCCTTGTCGAACGCCGCGTGGGCCGACACCGGCGCCACGATCCCCGGCCGTTCGATACCCTTCTCCGCCCGCCCCCAGTCGCGATAGGCCTTCATCGCCAGCAGGATGCTCTCCGTACCGCCCGACGTGACGACGCCGCAGGCCTCGGGCGCCGCCTCCCCCCTCAGCATCGCCGCCGTCATGGCGACGATCTCGGCTTCGAACTTGGTGGTGCTCGGCCAGACATCGGCGTGCAGCGGGTTGTTTTGCGATTGGAGCGCGTACACCTGGTTCAGGAATTCGATGTGGCCGGGGTCGCCGTGGTAGACCGCGCCGGACACCTTGCCGCCGCGCCACCGGCGCGCTTCCTCATCGCTCAGCTGGCGAACCTCGCGCAGGATCGCCTGACGCGGCAAGCCGGTTGCAGGCAGCTTCGACCGACGCTCGAGCGTCTCACGGTAGGGCTTGAGGCTTTGCACGACCTCCTGCAGCAGGCCGCCGAAGAAATCTGCTTCCATGGCTCCGCTCCTTGAAGGTTCTCACGCGGCCCCGCGCCCTGAGGCGTGCCTCGTCAGTCGGGGCCGCCTTCCCGATGGCGCTATCCTCGCGAGCGTCGCGTGAAGCCGAACGTCCAGACGCCACGGGCTATCCCCTGGTTCCGCTGTTCATGCGCCGGAACACCGGCTGCAGCCGCCGGTACAGATCTTCGAAGACACCGTAGTCTCGATCGTAGGTGGCCCGGTTCGCGGCGTTCGGCTCGAAGACACGCCGGACTCGCACACGTGAGGCTAGTTCCTCGGGCTTCAACCGGCCCAGGCCCATGAAGGCAATGAAGGCCGCGCCTCGCGAAGTGGCGTGGGCCGGGCCATCCGTCTGTAGGATCGTCCGGTCAAGGACGTCGGCCATGATCTGGCACCACAGGTCCGAGTCGGCGCCGCCGCCGGCGGCGCGGATCGTGTCGAGACGGCGCCCGCAGAAGCGCTCCACGGGGCCCAGGATCCAGCGCGTGTTGTGGGCGACACCCTCCAGGACGGACCGGGCGAGATCCGCCCGGTGCGTGTCCATCGACAGATTGAACAGGACGCCGCGAGCCGATGGGTCATCGACGGGCGCACGCTCTCCGTACAGCCAGGGCAGGAAGACGACGCCGCGACTCCCGGGCGGCGACGCGGCCGCCAGGCGATTGAGGCGATCGAAGAAATCCGACGGCGGCGCGTCGGAGTCCAGGTCGTCCTGCGGGAACAGCAGCCGGTCGCGCAAGAAGGTCAGGCACCCGCCGGCGATCTCCTGGGCCGCCATCAACAAGTAGCGGTCCGGCACGGCGCACGGCATCGAGGCCATGGCGTGCAAGATGTCGGTCTTCATGAAGGGAACGTGGACCGTCAGGAACGACGACGTGGCGATCGAAAGGTGCGCGGCGTACGGATCGACGGCACCGGCACCGACGGCGGCGGCGGGCAGATCGAACGATCCGGCGACGACCTGCACGGTGCGCGGTAAGCCCAGCGCCTCGGCCACTTCGGGCAGCACAGGCCCCAGAACTTGCGTCGACGGTACGAGCTCCGGCTGCTGGCGGAGGTCGAGGCCGGCCATGCGCGCCAGCCCCGGGTCGTAGCGGACGCGCTGAGGGTCGCGGTTGTCCGTCATCCAGGTCATCGCCGCCGCGTCCCAGGTTCCGACCATGCGGCCGCTGAGCCGGAAATCGAGATAGCCGATGACGTCCAGGAAGCAGTGGGCCGCCCGATAGACATCCGGCCGTTCATCCCGGAGAAAGAGCATGTGACCGAAGGGATCTTTGCCGCTCAGGTTTGGGGCGCCGCCCGTCCGGCGGATCCAGCGCAGGAGCTTGACGGCTTGATAGCCTTCGAGGGAGGGGAAGCCGCCGACGGCCCGGAGCGTTGATCGGTGACCGCGCGCGTCGAGCCAGATCAGCGCCGGAGACAGCGGTCGCCCGGCACGATCGACCGGCACCGTGCCGAGGCCGTGGGCCGCGGCACAGACGGCGACGATCGACGAGGTCGGGACAAGGCGGCGGGCCAGCAGGCGACGCGCACAGCGCTCGAAGATCGCCCACCATTCCTCGGGGTCTTGTTCGGCCCCGCCGCCGTCGAGCAGGGTCAGCCGGACCGGCTCGGCCTCGCGACCAGCGATGGAGCCGGACTCAGAGACCAGGTCCACCTTGCAGGACGAGGTTCCAAGATCGATGGCGAGGACGAACGCTTCCGCAGGTGAGGCCATGGTTCCTCCCGGCCGGGCGTTTTGTTGCCCTCCAGGACTTGAAGCTCCCTCACCGACGGATGAGACTTCGAGCCATCCCCTAGGCGTAGTGATCCTTGAGTGCAGCCGCCGGCAGAGTGATCAGACCTTCTTCGGGGTCTCCCAGCTGGGTCAGGCGCGTCGGCTTCTGATGAACGAGGAACGCCGTGTAAGCCGCGATGAGGGCATCGAGCTCGTCATGCGAGTGGAGACCTTCGAGGGGCAGTTCGCCGCTGAGCAGGTGATGGCGCGAGATTTCTTCGAGCACATGCAGCGGGTTGGCGACATCCACGCCTTCGATGTACAGGGTCATCTGCCGCTGCAGCCGCCCTTCCAAGGAAGCCTTGGCCAGAGGACGATGCCCGAGCAGCACGGCGAAACAGGCGTGCGGATGGACCTCGATCATCGTCGGGCCATCGGCGCTTTCGCCCACCCGGTGGAATTCGAAGTCGAGTTCGCGCAACCGGCGGTACAGGTCGAATCCGACTCTCATCCACAAGGGGGCGTCGGCAGCGCGGCCGGGCGTGCTGTAGATGCGCAAGTTGCGACGGCGGAGCTCGTATTCGCACACCTTCCACTCGGCGAAGGTGCGGCTCTTGGGATTGAGGCCGTAGCTGCGCCGGCGGCCGGCCTGACGCATCAGGCCGCGATTGGGGGATTGCGGCGCGTCGACGGCCACCACAGCGTGGGGCCAACGTTCGACGAAAGCCGCCGCCCCGTCGATATCCGTCGCCTCGAAGGCGATCGGGCGCAGGTCGTCGTTCAGCGCCGCCAGGCTGAAGGGGCGCCGCCCGGCGGTCGGGTCGATGCCGATGTAGATGTCCTGGGAGCTCATGGTGAGCGACCTTCGGGGCGCGCCGCTTGCGCCGGCCTGGCAGCTCGGGCGCGCACCGCGAACGCCGCCCAAGCCGACTCGTCCGTCCGATACGGATCCATCCAGGGGCGGCGCGCCGCCCGTCGCAGCGCGGCCTGCAGCGAAGCCCCCGTCAGGATGCGGTAGGCGACATACACCCAGCGCGTGCGGTGACGTCCCAGGCTGCTGTGCAGCAACACCCGACGACCTTCCGCCAGACAATCGACCACGAAGCGGCCCGCCAACCATCGATCGTCGGCCGCCGCGTCGGCCTCATCGCTCACCGCAAGCCACAGGAAACGCGCCGGGGGCGGTCCCTGAAACGGCGCCGGCGACTCCGGCCGAAGATGGAGTACGCCGCTGATGCCGGTCTGTGCGGCGAAATCTCCCCATGTCGCCGGCACATGGTCACCTCCGCCGGCGAAGATGGACTCCTCGACCCAGGTCACATCGATTCCAGCGTCAGTATACATCGGCTTTTGACGGCGGCTGGCGGCGCGGATATACTTCGCGGCGAGGTCGAGAGCGCTTCGCGAAGGACGCGGCGAATCGTTCGGCCTGCCACAACGAACCCGGAGGAATCCGGTGTGCATTCGAGCCCGACGCTCACCTCGCGTCCGGGCCGAATCCCCCGGCACGCCACCACCAGGAGGTTCCCATGCCTGCACGGCCCCAGCGACGCAAGACGTCCCGCGCCAAGCGACCTTCCCCATCCCGCAAGAAGTCTTCCTTCAAACTGACGTATGCCACGATGTTCGACCCACCGCCGGAGCTGCACGCGCGCTTCGAGGCGGCGCTGGCGGATATCAAAGGCTCGATGGGGAAGAATCACTCGATGATCATCGGCGGCCGGGAGGTCTCCGCCGACGCCACGTTCGACGATCGCTCGCCGATCAACCAGGACTGGTTGCTGGGCCGCTTCCCCAAGGGGACAGCCGATCACGCCCGCCAGGCGCTGCAGGCCGCCCGCCAGGCGTTCCCCAAATGGGCCGGCCTGGGGTGGAAGGAACGTGTCCGCCTGATGCGCAAGGCGGCCGATATCATCGACAAGCGCATCTATGAGATCGGCGCGGTGATGGCGCTCGAGGTGGGCAAGAACCGCATGGAGGCGCTGGGCGACGCCGCCGAAACGGCCGACCTGATTCGCTACGCGTGCGACCAGATGGAAGCCAACAAGGGCTATCTCGTCGAGATGGGCCGGGACCCATTGAAGGGATTCCGGGCGCAGAACATGTCCGCCCTGCGCCCCTACGGCGTATGGGTCGTCGTCAGCCCCTTCAACTTCCCGTCGGCACTGACCGGCGGGCCCGCCGGCGCCGCCCTGGTCGCCGGCAACGCCGTCGTGATGAAACCGGCTTCCGACACGCCCTGGACCGTCCGCCTGTTGGCGGAGTGCCTCCGCGAAGCCGGTCTGCCGGACGGCGCCTTCAACTACGTCACCGGGCCCGGCTCGACCATCGGTCAGGAGCTGATCTCCAACCGTGAGGTCGACGGGATCACCTTCACCGGCTCGTTCGACGTCGGCATGCAGATCTACAAGACCTTCGCCGGCGGGCGCTACCCGCGGCCGACGATCCTGGAGATGGGCGGGAAGAACCCTTCGATCGTCTCACGCCACGCCGACCTCGAGCGCGCCGCCATCGGCATCGTTCGCTCGGCCTTCGGGCTGCAAGGTCAGAAGTGCTCGGCCAACAGCCGGGTCTACATCGAGCAGCCGGTCTACGACAAGCTTGTCGGGCGCCTCGTCGATCTGACGCAGAAGTTGGTGGTAGGCGATCCGACCGACAAGGGCGTCTACATGGGCCCGGTCGTCAACGCCAACTCGTACAAGCAGTTCAAACAGTTCACCGAGGAGATTTCCGACGCCGGACGCTTCCTCTCCGGCGGGAAGGTTTTGACGGACGGTGCCTACGGCAAGGGCTTTTTCTGCCAGCCGACACTCGCCGCCGACGTCCCCGTGAATCACCGGCTGTGGAAGTACGAGATGTTCCTGCCGATCACCTTCGTCCATCCGGTGGGAAGCCTGGACGAGGCGATGCGCCTGGCCAACGATGTCGACTACGGGCTGACGGCCGGCTTCTACGGTTCCGAGAAAGAAGCGGCGTGGTTCTTCGACAACATCCAGGCCGGCGTGACCTACGCCAATCGGCCTCAAGGATCCACCACGGGCGCCTGGCCGGGGTTCCAGCCGTTCGGAGGCTGGAAGGGCTCCGGCTCGAGCGGCAAGAATTCCGGA
>DATIFK010000127.1:0-8090 GCA_035455265.1 Anaerolineales bacterium | reverse complement strand
CGTTCCCTCCAGCGACTGCATCAGGGTGGGCTTGATGGCGTCCTTCATCAGGACGGTCAGCGCGCCGCCGACGCCCAGGTCCTCGGCCGTGACCGCTTCGCCCCTCTTGTTGGTACCGATGACGATGCGGCCCAGGCGTTCCCGCAGATCCGCCAGGTCGGTGGTCAGAGCCAGGATGGCCATGATCTCGCTGGCGACGGTGATGTCGAACCCGGTATCCCTGGTCATGCCCTTTTCTTCCGGGCCCAGGCCGATGGTGATCCGCCGCAGGAACCGGTCGTTGGTGTCGACGACGCGCTGCCAGGTGATGCTGGACGGGTCGATGTCGAGGCGCGCAAACCTTGATCGTTCCTCGGGAGTCAGAGTCTCGGGGTCGGTCTTCGGGATCCCGAGCTTCTTGAGCCGGCGCAGCATCGACGGCGAGAAGCGGCGCTTGCCCTGCTTGTCCTTGGGGCACAGGGCGTTGAAGAGCTTCTCGTCATCCGGCTGCTCGCGCTCGTGGAAGATGCGGGCGTCGATGGCCGCCGCCAGCAGGTTGTTGGCCGCCGTGATGGCATGGATGTCGCCCGTGAGGTGGAGGTTGAAATCCTCCATCGGGACGACCTGGCTGTAGCCGCCGCCGGCCGCGCCGCCCTTGATGCCGAAGGTCGGCCCTTGGCTGGGTTGGCGGATGCAGGTGAAGACGCGCTTGCCGAGGTGAGCCCCGAGCGCCTGGCTCAGGCCCATCATCGTCGTGCTCTTCCCCTCCCCCAGGGGAGTCGGGGTGATCGCCGTGACGTCAATGTACTTGCCGTCGGGCGCTTTCTTGAGGCGATCGAGGATCTCGAGCTTGACCTTGGCTTCGTAGCTTCCGTGCAGCTCCAGCTCCGTCGGCAGAATCCCGGCCTCGGCCGCGACCTCGGTGATCGGCTTCAGGTGGACGGCCTGGGCGATGTCGATATCCGATGGGACGGGCCGGACGAACCGGAGCACCGTCGGCCGGAAGGTCTTCCGGCGAAGAACGGGCCGGGCCTTACGGCCGGCGCCGTTGGTCCGGGAACGGGCCTTAGCCTTCGCCCGCGAGCCGGCCTTCGACGTGGTCGTCTTCTTGGCGCGTGTGGTTGCCCTTGGCATGGACTCTTCCTCCAGAACGCGAACGGTTCATCGGCAATCAGCCGAAGGATGTCGTCGTACTAGTTTCTCCGCCTGGGCCGCGAGGCACAAGCGACAACTCTCCGCGGTGCGGGTGCGGTCCATCATGAGCTGGCCCCCGAAGGGAAAGCTCGAGCCAGGACCGAGCCCCGCGAGAACCTGGGGTGCAACAGTCCAATTCGGCGCGAGGATCACTCCCCGTTTCCCGGAGTCCGCCTACCCACCCCCGATGCCCTTCAAGAGGGCGCCCACGACATAGGCCACGCCAGCTGCCAGGCCACCCACGGCCAGCATCTCCAAACCGCTGCGGATCGGGTGCAGGCGGGTGACCAGGACCTTGGCGGCTCCGAGGGCGAACAGCGCCACGCCGGAGAGGGCCAGCGACACCGGGAAGGCGGTCGCCGGTGCGACCGGAACGACCAATCCGAGGAGGTAGACGATCAGCGGCAGCGATCCGGCGACGATGAACGACACCAACGTGGCCAGCCCGCTCCACAGCGGCCGCCTCTCGTCCGGCAGCATCCCGAGCTCATCGACCATCATGGCCTGCACCCATCGGTCCCGATTCTTGGATTGAATGCCGACCAACGCCTGGGCGTCCTCGGCTGAGTAACCGCGCGACCTGTAGACCTCCAGCAGCTCAGCCCGCTCCCCGTCGGGGAAGTGATCGACCTCCCAGGCCTCGCGCTGGTACTCGCGGCCGTAGTACTCCTGCTCGCTCTTGGTGGAAAGGAAGGCACCGGTCGCCATGGAGAAGCCGTCGGCGAAGAGGTTCGCCAGGCCGAGGATCAGGACCACGTTGGCGCCCAGATTGGCGCCGGCGACTCCGCTGACCACGGCGAACGTCGTCACGATCCCGTCCAATCCTCCGTACACCATGTCGCCCAGATACTGATCCCGCACACCGCCGTGCTGCTCCTGCGCCGCCGCGGCGATGCGCCCCGGACTGTGCGCTTCTGCCGATGCGGCCTGGTCCTTCTCGAGGTAGGCCTTGCGCGCTTGATCGACTCTTCGAATCAGACTCATCTTGCGCCTCTTCCTGCGCCTCGGGAACGGGAACGTCGCTGGATGATCGACGACCTCATTCCAACAAGGAAGCCTTCAAGTCCTCGGGCTTGAACGTCTGGTGAGCCTCGATCAGACGTCGCGCGGCAGGGACCTTGTCCCACACATTCCACAGCAGGACGCCCCGGATCAACCCGCTTTCGGTGTAGAACACGATCCCCTTGCGGTATCGCTCAGCCCAATCGGCCGTCACTTGAAGCGATGGGTCGAGCACGCCGACGGCTTCGTAGCCAAGCTCGAACAGATCGGAGTAGAAGTAGGCCAAGTGGCGGTACGGCTCCCCGCCCCCGGCCATGGCCCGGCCGGCGGCCTGACCCATCGTCAGGGCATTGTCCTCATGCTCGACCCGAATGCGCCGGCCGAGCGCAGGGCTGTGATAGGCGGCGGCATCTCCGGCGGCATACACATCGGGCGCACTCGTCCGCAGATGGGGATCGACGATGATTCCGTTCTCGCACTCGATCCCCGCGGATCCCGCCAGCGCCGTCTCAGGTTGGATCCCGATGCCCGCTACGATGCCGTCGGCCTCGAGGATCTTCTGCTCGCCGCCCGGGCCACGCACGTGGACAACAGGCTTGGGACCGGACGTCTCGACGTTCTCGACGGAGGTCCGGCTGAGGATCTCGACGCCTTTCTCGGCGTAGTAGAAGGAAACGAACTCGGCCAATCCGCGCGGAAAGACGCGCTCCCCGAGATTCCCGTCCGGGGTCACGATGGTCACCCGTTTCCCGTTGGACGCCAGGGCCGCGGCGATCTCCGTTCCGATGAACCCCCCGCCGATGACGACGAAGCGATCGCCGTTCGAGGCCAGTTCCCTCAGGCGACGGTAGTCCTCCATCGTCCGGTAGTAGATGATGTCGTCCCCGCCGAAGGGAAGCCGGCGGACGCGCCCGCCCGTGGCCAGCAGGAGCTTCTCGTAGGTGTAGCTCTCGCCGCGATCGTCGGCCGCGGTTCGCCCGGCAGGATCCAAAGACACGATGCTTCGCCCGAGCCGCAGCTCGGCGCCCTTGGCCTCGGTCCCACGCCAAACCTTCTCGAGCGGCTTCCCGAGCCACAGGCCCTTCGACAACCACGGTCGGGTGTACGGTGGATCCGCTTCGGCGCTGACGATCGTCACGCTGCCGTCGCCGTCGGCTTCGCGGATGCCCTTCACCGCCGCGTCCGCCGCCAGGCCACCACCCACGATGAGGTACTTCGTTCGCTCCACGTCTACCTCCTCCTCCGAGTGGACTTGCCACCCCCGCCCCGTCTTGCACGACGCAGCCGTCTCGCGCCCGACCGGGTCGCCATCATCTCGTGAGTCTCCCGCCCATCGAAGACGGCCACCTGTTCCACCTCCCCCGCCTCCAGGAGGCGGGTCACGGTTCGCCGCAGAACGGGCACCGGCCAACCTAGGACCTTTCGGACTTCCGCCTCCGTCCCAGCGGCGAGGTTGTCCAGGTGGCGAAGCAGAATCGCTCGACGGGCATCGGCCGTCGACCAGGCCCGCGCCCGTTGGTCGAGATCAGGCAGCCAGCGGGTGACCAGATCGTAGGTGAAGGCGTAGTCCCACGCCCCGGCCTCGGCGACGCCCGTCGGCAGAATCTTCAGCCCCTCTTGAAGCTCAGATACCGCCCGCTGGAAACGTGCCTTGGCCGACTCACCCGACAACCGCGCTTCCTTCCGCAAGCGGACCGTGTCGAGGGGGCCGAGGCGAAGCAGCGCTTCGTAGACGGACCTGGCCTCGGAGGACAAGCGGCCATCTTCGTATTGCTGCAAGTACTCGTCCGGATCACCGTAGTTCTCGCTGAGAGCGTAAAAGGCGGGCAGCAGGTCGAGGGAAACCAGTGTGGCGCGGCCGTGAAGCAAACGGCCGTAGTACCACCAGCGCTTGTCGAGCGCCTCGTCCTTCCAGTTCCACGAGCGCCCGATGGCCGGATGATCGTATCCAGCGCCCAGCGGGACGGCCCGGCCGGCGATGGCGTGAAGCAGCGTCGGCGCTTCCAGACCGCGCGTCGGCCAGAAGAGGCAGAAACCGACCTGGCGGACAAATCTACGCGCCTCGGCCGGCGTTCGCAAGCGAAGGCCGGGAACTCGATGGTAGGCGCGATTCCGGACTTGGAGCAGGCTTGATAGGGACAGGGTATCCGTCATGCTCCTGACCAGGCGCTTGCGCGCAGGCTCCACCTCATCGGCCATCTGTGGTTGCGCGATCGGAGGTTGCAGGCCATACTCCGCACCGGAGCTCAGAATGAACATGAGATTGCGTTATGTCCTGCTCGGCCTCGTTTACCTTGCCGGGGTCGTCTCCTGCCTCGTCTGGGGAACCGGTCGGACGTGGGTCGTCGGCCTCGGCATCAGCCTCGTGTCGCTGGCGACTTTGGCGACCGCGTATGTCACCGACGTAGGTGAAAGCGACAAGAGGCGATTCACTGTAGGCGGCGCTGTCTTCTTGGTTTTCGGCCTCGGTCTGCTTGTCATCGGACTGAGGAATCCTTAGGGACCGGACGGGTTCGACGGCCGGCGATCGTCAAGGCTCGCAGCTCGTTGACCAGCCCAGGCGGAGTTGTCCCAGGACAGCTCCTTCCTGACGTTTCCTCGCCCGCAGCTTCGTCGCCGACGGGCAGCTCCTCAAGGGCGAACGTCTTGCGCCGATTCCTGGAGCCCGCTGCATGGCGGCCGGCGACCGATGCGCCGTTCAGGGGAGCCGCGGCCCCGCGGCGACGACATCGGGCGGACAGGCCGATTCGAAGCGCTTGAAATTCTCGCGGTAGCGCGCCGCCAACTGGCGGTACTTGTCCATGTAGGCCTTCGGACTGGGCCAGGACGAGGCCGGGTTGAGGATGTCCGACGGGACTCCGTCGCAAGTCTGCGGCACGCCGAAACCGAAGATCGGATCATCCACGAAAGGCACGTCCTGCAGCCTGCCGGTCAGCGCCGCGTTCAACAGCGCCCGCGTGTAGCCGATGCTGATGCGCTTGCCCACCCCGTAGGCGCCGCCGATCCAGCCGGTGTTGACCAGCCAGCAGTTGACGTTGTAGCGCTCGATCTTGCGCCGCAGCAGATCGGCGTAGAAGGACGGATGATGCACCATGAAGGGCGCGCCGAAACAGGTGCTGAACGTCATCTGCGGCTCCCTGCCGATGCCGACCTCGGTACCGGCGATCTTGGAGGTGTAGCCGGAGATGAACTGGTACAGCGCCTGGGCGGTCGACAGCCGGGCGATCGGCGGCATCACACCCGAGGCGTCGCACGTCAGCAGGATGATGTTCTTCGGATGGCCGGCCCGCTTCTCGGCGACGGCGTTGTCGATGAATTCCAGCGGATACGAGGCGCGCGTGTTCTCGGTGATCGAGTCGTCGTCAAGGTCAATGAGCCGTGTGACGGGATCGAGCACGACGTTCTCGAGGATCGTGCCGAAGCGACGGGTGCAGGCGTAGATCTGGGGCTCGGCCGACGGGGACAGCGCGATGACTTTGGCGTAGCAGCCGGCCTCGAAGTTGAAGACCCCGTCGTCGCTCCAGCCGTGTTCGTCGTCGCCGATCAGGCTGCGCCGCGGGTCGGCCGAGAGCGTCGTCTTGCCGGTGCCGGACAGGCCGAAGAACAGGGCCACGTCGCCTTCCGGCCCGACGTTGGCCGAGCAGTGCATCGGCATCACGCCCTGGAGCGGCAGCAGGTAGTTGAGCACGGTGAAGATCGACTTCTTGATCTCGCCGGCATAGGCCGTGTTGCCGATGAGGCACAACCGCCGGGCGAAGTCCAGCAAGATGAAGGTGGGCGAGGCCGTGCTGTCGATCTTCTCGGCCGCCTTGAAACCCGGAACACACAGGACGGTGAATTCGGGGACGTGGCGCCGGTAGCCTTCGTTCGTCTCCGGCCGGAGGAACATGTTGCGCGAGAACAGGCTGTGCCAGGCCAGCTCGGTCAGGATGCGGATGGGCAGGCGGTGATTCGGATCCGCCCCGGCGAAACCTTCCTGGACGAACAGGTCTCGGCCCTGCAGGTATCCTTGAAGCCGGTTGTAGACGTCGTTGAACTTGTCGGCGTCGAACGGCCGGTTGTACTCGCTCCACCAGACGTGATCCTCCGAGCCGGCCTCGCGCACGATGAATTTGTCATTGGCCGAGCGAGCCGTATGCTTCCCGGTGAGCACGACCAGGGGGCCGGCCAGCGCCGTCCGCCCCTCTCGACGGTAGACCGCCTCCTCGTAGAGACTCTCCGAAGGGAGATTCCAGTAGACCTGATGTAGATCCGTCAGGTCGAGGGTCTCCAGGCCGAAGTCGCTGCGCAACGCCTCCGCCTCAGACTGCGCCGGCGAAGGCCATTCCCACGGGATCGTCATAGCCAGTCCCTCACCATTCGTCGATCGCCGATGTAGATCTCGTTGGGAGATTCAGGATCGAGGGCCCAGCGGATCCGCTCGATGCCCTCGGTCACGTGATGGGGTGAGCCCGAGTAACTCAGGCGCAAGTAGCCCTGCATCCCGAACTCCTTGCCGGGCACCGTCACGACCAGGGCCCGCTTCAGCAGGAAGTCCGCCAGTTCCACCGAGTTGTTGTTGTAGGCGCGCAGGTCCGGCAGGCAGTAGAAGGTTCCGGCCGGCTTCGTGGTGTGGGCGTTCGGCAGTGCCGCCAGCTCGCGCAGCGCCAGGTCGCGGTTGTTCTGGATCGACAGGCGCAACCCCTCGACCACGCTCTGCAGCCCCGTCAGCGCGCCCTCGGCGCCGGCCTGGAGGATCAAGGATGGGCACGAGGTCGTCTGGGCCTGAACGTTGATCATGACCTCGACCACCGGGCGGCTGGCGATCGCCCAACCGATGCGATAGCCGGTCATGCCGTACAGTTTCGATATGCCGTTGACGACGATCAGCTTGCCCGTGTCGACGTCCTTGTGAGCGAAGCGGTAGCCGGGCACCGCCGTCTGGCCGTCGAAAACGAGCTTGTGGTAGATGTCGTCGAAGATCAGGTAGATGTCGCGGCGCTCGCAGAATTCGACGATCTCGGCGATCAGCGCCTCCGGGTAAACGGCGCCGGAAGGGTTGTTGGGGCTGTTGACGATGACAACCTTGGTGTACGAGCTGACGGCGCGCTCGATGTCCTGCATGCGCGGGATCATCGTGCCGTCCTCCGGCGTCACGATCACCGGCACCCCGTAGACCATCTTCACCATCTCGGGGTAGCTGACCCAGTAGGGCGCCAGGATGACCACCTCGTCCTGGGGATTGAGGAGCGTGAAGAGGATGTTGTACAGGGATTGCTTGGCCCCGGACGAGACGATCACGTTCTCCGGTGCGACCAGGCGGTCGTAGTTCTCTTCGGTATAGCGGATGATGGCTTTCTTCAGGGAGGGGATGCCGTCCGTCGGGGTGTACTTGACCTCGCCCTCGGCCAGTTGGGCCGCTGCCGCGACGACCGCGGCGATAGGAGTCTTGTTCTTGGGCTCACCGATGCCCAGATTGATGACCGCCTCCCCCCTCTCCTTGAGCAGCCGCGCTTCTTCGTTCAGCCGCAGGGTTGGAGATTCGGCGATCGACCGGGCCAGTTGGCTCAACGCCATAGGAGCGTACCTTCCTCGCCCTCACCTTCTCGTTCGGGTCACCCCTCAGGGAGCGACGAGATTGTACCCGAGATGGTTGTTGGCGCGCCCCGTCCGGTCCGGCACGCACCTTGCAGGCCGACGGAGTCAAGCGCGGACCTCGACCCATCCACCCGAGGCCGTCGCTCACCAGGAGGACCGGCGATGCCGGACGAAGGTGAAGCTCGCATCCGCCAGCAGCTGCGCCATGCCTTCTCCGACACACAGGTTGACCTCTTGCGCGGGCTGCGCAGCGACCTCTCCAGCCGGCGCTGGCAGGTGATGCTCGAAGTCGACGCAGCCCAGGAGCAGATCGCCCGGGCGCTCCGGCGTGAGACCGA
>DATIFK010000126.1:0-8892 GCA_035455265.1 Anaerolineales bacterium | reverse complement strand
GTGGGCGTACGGGCTGTGCAGCACTTTGGCCACCAGCAGGCCGCGCTTTTCAAAATCAGCCGCAAAGGCCGGCTTGCCCTGGACGAGCTTGATCGCATCCACCTTGGGCTCTGGCTTGCCGACTACTGACATTGGACGGTTGACCTTGGACCTTGGGTCCTGGACGACAAACGGCTGCGTCAGCACAGCACGCTGCCGACGATCGGAGTCAGTCAAAAGCTCGGGCGCTGGCAAGCTTTCCTCCCTCCCCCTTCCAGGGGGAGGGTAGGGTGGGGGTCGCCGCTAAAGCACCGAGGTGTAGTCCGGTGGAGGCGCCTGGCCGAGCAGGCTGCCGGGGACGCGTTCGCTGAGCAACCCCAGGATGGCCCCCGTGTCGTTCTCTCGCGCCAGGCGGATGAGCTCCCCGACCATGGCGTCGAGGCTTTCGCCCACCAGATCCACGTCCTCATCCACGCTGACGATGTCGGGGTGGGCGGTCGGCTGATACGACCCTTCTTCGTCCCATAACGACTCGCTCAGCTTCTCGCCGGCGCGGGCGCCGGTGTAGATGATCTCGATATCGCGCCCGGGTTCGAGGCCGGACAGCCGGATCAGATCTTCGGCCAGATCGACGATGAGCACCTGCTCGCCCATGCGCAGGACGAAGACCTCGCCGCCCTGCCCCATCGATGACGCTTGCAGGACGAGGTGCACGGCCTCGGGGATGGTCATGAAATACCGGCGCATGTCGGGATGGGTGACGGTGACCGGCCCGCCGCGGGCAATCTGGCGCTTGAACAGGGGCACGATGCTGCCCCGGCTCCCCAGGACGTTGCCGAAGCGGACCGAGACGAAGGCGCGCCCGCTGCGCAACGCCGCGTCGCGCACGATGAGTTCGGCGATGCGCTTGGTGGCGCCCATGATGCTGTAGGGCTGGACGGCTTTGTCGGTCGAGATCAGAACTAGACGCTCCGTGCCGGTGGCCAGCGCCGCCTCGACCACCGTGCGCGTCCCGAGGACGTTGTTGGTGACCGCTTCCTCGGGGTTCATCTCCATCAGCGGCACGTGCTTGTGAGCCGCGGCATGGAAGACCACGTCTGGCCGGTAGGCCTCGAAGACGCTGCGCATCCGGTTCGGATCGCGCACGTCGGCGATGACCGGATGCAGCGGCAGGCCGCCGTTGCCTTCTTGAAGCTCGAGCAGGCCCTCGAAGATGCTGTTCTCGCCATGCCCGAGGAGGATCAACTCGGCCGGCTTCCAACGGCTGACCTGACGGCAGAGCTCGAGCCCGATCGACCCGCCCGCCCCGGTGACCAGTACGCGCTTGCCGGCCAGCGTCCGGCCGACCGCCTCGTCGTCGATGCTGGCGGGCTCGCGTCGGAGCAGGTCACTGATGTCCACCTCGCGCAGCCGGTTGACGCTGACTTTGCCTCCCAGGAGCTCGTAGATCCCCGGCATGGTGCGGAAGGGGATCCCCTGCAGGCGGCAGATGTCGGTGACGCGGCGCACGATCGGGCCGGGCGCCGTCGGGATGGCGATGATGACTTCCTGAGCGCGCGTTCGCTCGACGACGCTGGCGAGTTGGCTGAGCGTACCCGCCACGCGCACGCCGTGGATGTCCTTCTTGAGCTTCTCCTTGTCGTCGTCGACGAAGGCGACCGGCCTCAGCTGCAGCTGCGGGTTGCGCAGGATCTCGCGCACCACCATGGTGCCGGCGTCCCCGGCGCCGACCACGACCACACGATGGATGCCCGCCAGTCGGTCGCCCTTCGAGCCGCGCTGTCCCATCTCGGCCAGCAGCCGAACGGAGAGGCGCAAGCCGCCGACGCTGAACAGCGACAGCAGCCAGTCAATGGGCGGAACGAGACGCGGAAAGCTTCCGGGAAGCCCGGACACGGGAAACAGGAGCAGGACGAACAAGGCCACCACGACCGAGGCGGTGGCCGTGGCGACGAAGATCAACGACAGCTCGCGCACGCTGGCGTAGACCCAGTACCGCCGGTAGAGGCCGAACAGGTAGTAAACGGTCGGCTTCGCGACCAGGGCGATGGCCACCATGAACCAGGCGCGCGGCAGATAGTCGATGAAGGCGGGGCCGATGTCCAGGCGCAAAGCGAAGCTGGCCAGGACGGACGTCACGATCAGGAGCAGGTCGGCGAGCAGCAGGAAGCGATTTCGGATTTGGAAGGGTTGCTTCATCCAGGAGGGGCGACCTTTTCGCCCCGCATCCATTCTACCGTGTGCTTCAGTCCCAGTTGCAGGTCGTAGGCCGGGCGGAAACCCAACGCCTCCCATGCGAGCCTGGGGTCGCTGCACGAAGCGTGCAGGTCTCCCGGGCGAGGCGGAGCGTACGTCGGCGGGGGCGCACCCGGCAGCGTCTCCGCCAGGAGCGTCGCCAGGCGGCGGATGGTGAGAGCGTGGCCGGTGCCAATGTTGACCACCGGCGGCACGGCCTGCCCCGCCTCGGCGGCCAGCAGGTTGGCCTGGACGACGTCCCCTACGTAAACGAAGTCTCGCGTCTGCTGGCCGTCACCGTGGATGACGGGCGCGCGCCCGTCGAGCATCGCCCGCGCAAACGCGGCGATGACGGCGGCATAGGGCGACGTCGGGCTCTGGCGCGGCCCGTAGACATTGAAGTAGCGCAGAGAGACAGTCGAGAGGCCGTACACGTCCCGGTACAGTCGACCGAGATGCTCCATGGCGATCTTGGAGGCGGCGTAGGGCGACCCGGGCTGCGACGCGTCGGTCTCAGACGAGGGGCGCTCGGAGGCGCCGTACACGGCGCACGACGACGAAAGGACGACCCGGCGAGCCCCGGCGCGGCGGGCGGCTTCGAGCACGTGCAGGCTGCCCTGGACGTTCTCCCGATAGCAGCGCACCGGATCGGCCATCGACTCGGGGACCGAGATCATCGCCGCCAGATGGAACACGACCTCGGCGCCTTCGGCGGCGGCGGTCACAACGTCCCTGTCGGCGACGTCCCCGACGACGAGCTCGGCCGACGACCCTTCCAGGTTGGCGCGGCTTCCGCTCGAGAGGTTATCCAGGACGCGCACGGGAACGCCCCGGGTGTGGAGCGCGTGGACCAGATGGGAGCCGATGAAGCCGGCCCCGCCGGTCACGAGCGCAGCTTTCACGAAGTCATCTCCATCCAACCGCCTTCCGCCCGTAGGCAGACTGAGATTCTAGCATCTGGCCCGTCGCGTCTCCCTCTCTCCCCCAGGGCGGGCATTTGGCGCCGTTCCCTGGATTGGTCAGGCCAGGTTCTCGTACAGCGAAAGGACCTTGTCGGCCAGGATCGGCCATGCCAAGCGCTCGACGGCGGCCCGCCGGCCATTCCTCCCCAAGTCCGCTGCCAGCTTCGTGTCCCTGAGCAGGCGGACCGCGGCTTCCGCCATCGGGCCGGCGTCCTCATCTGCGAGCAGCCCGGCACCGGTCTCGGCCACGAACGCTCCCAGATCCCCGGTGGGATTGGTCACCAACGGGCGCCCGGCGGCCATCGCATCGGCCGCCTGATTCGGAAATCGGCCGAGGTTCATTCCGTTTCGCGGTAAGGGCAGAAGGATGACATCGGCGCAGGCCAGGACCGGTCCCAAATCGTCATGCGGCACAAAGGGGACCTCGATCCACCGGTCGGCCTGCTCGGAGCCGAGCGCTCGGCGCACAGCCAGGGGCATGCGCGTTCCCACCAGCACGAGTGTCGCCTGGGAGTCGAGCCGGGCAATCTCGGAGAAGACCTCGATGACCCCGGCTCGATCCCACGCGGATAGGCCTAGGTTCATGACGACGGGCCGGAGGGGGTCCAGGCCAAGTTGGATCCGGGCAGCCTGCTTGGGCAGGGGCCGGATGGCCTCGGTGTTGGCGCCCGCGGTCAAGCGGAGCACGTGCCGCGCAGGATAGCCGCGCGCCAAGGCCATCGCTTCGAGAGTCCGCGTCAGGACGGTGACCGCCGTCGACCAGCGGGCCATCAGCATCTCCAGCTTTTCGTCGGCCCAACCGACGGTCCATCGGCCAACGAGTCCTCGCCGGGCGGCGATTCCACCGGTGCCGAACCAGTCCGACCAGTCGGCCACGAGGGCTGCGCCCAACCTGCGCAGAAGCGACGCGGGCATCCAGCCGGAAGGGCGATGGCCGAAGACATGGACCACATCGAAGCGCCGGCCTCGCAGGGTGAACATCCGGCTTACGATTTCCAACGGGCTCCAGCCCGACCGTCGAATCCAGACCGGTTCGAAGGAGGCCGCCGAGAGGATCTCGACCCCTTGCGCGTCCCGATGGATGGAGGCGATTCCGGGAGAGGCGCGTCCGGCCAAGAGCGATATGGCGTGGCCTTCCCCGGCCATGGCGCGGCCGAGATCGAGGGCGCGCACGAAGTTGGCGCCTCGGCCCACCGGATCCCTGGTGACGAGGAGGATGCGCATGGGCGTCGGTCACCGGCTCCGCAGCGCGCCGCGGAGATACCCGGCCGACTCGCCCAGGAGCCATGCGTACAGGCCCCCGATCACGACCGGGAGCGTGACGATCAGCGCGGGCAGTTCTCCCGCCTCCATCGCATTCCGGCTGACGCGCACCGTTTGCGAAACCAGTCGTAACGGGAGGGCCGAGATAACCCCGCGCGCCGCCAGCCGAATCCTCGACGGCCGATTCCAGTGCATCCAGAGGTCGGAGAAGCTACGGCCCCTCCGGCGCCGCTCGCCCCACAGGCTGGCGAGGGAGTGTCGATGATGATGCTCGACGACGGCATTGGGGACGAGGGAGAGCGGCACGCCAGCCCCACGGAGACGCCAGCTCAGGTCGGTGTCGGCGTGCATCGAACCCTCGAGGAAGGGTCCGACGTCCTCGAACTGGCTTCGCGCCATCAAGAGGTTGACCGTGGCCGCGTCCGTCAGCCGCCTGGGCGCGAGTCCCGGAAGCCACTTGTCGAACTTGGCGAAGTGAGCCCCGCGATCGATCCAGCGGCTCCCGTAGCAGGCGACGCCGCCCATCACGACTCCCCCTTCCCGTTTCCACGCTTCCACCAGCCCGGCCAGCCATCCCGGGGAGGCGTAGGCGTCGGCATCGAGGAAGGCAAGCAGTTCACCGTCTGCTACGGCCGCCGCCCGGTTGGAGGCGGTGTGGGCCAGCAGGGTCTCGCGGGACCGCAGCACCCGCAGTCGAAGCGCGGTAGCTCCAGAGTCCTCCAGCGACGGACGCGGTCCACTGTCGACGACGATCGTCTCGAAGTCCATAAAGGATTGGCTTCCCAGACAAGCGAGACAGCGCGGCAGCGTGATATGAGCTTCGTGCGCCGGGATGATGACCGAGACGCGGGGCATGCGTGATGCCTATCGAGATGCCAGGCGTTCGCCCCGCAGGGGACGGGGCTCATTCAGCTCGTAATCGGTGAACCTCAAGGCCAACGAGCCTGAGCCCCACACGGCGCCCACCGCCTGGCCAAGAACGGAAGAATACAGAAGCAGGAGCACGCCCGGGAGAGAGCGCCGAAGGCGAGTTGCGGTCCGGTCGTCTTCGGTAGCGCGCAACATCCTCGAAAGGCGCAGCCATGGGATGATGACCGACGCGGCGGCATAGCCAAGGCGCACCGGCCACGGCCACCCGAAGCTTTCCGCCCGGGCTCCGGCAAAACCGATGTGGTAGAGGAACTCTCCCCTCACCGCGCTCCACAACGTGACCGGGTGGCGGTGCGCAATGACTGCCCCGGGCTCCTCAAAGAGGCGTTTCCCTTCATCCATCAACCGCCACTGCAGGACCGTGTCCGCCAGGAACAGGCTCTCCAGCTCCGGTCCGAGGTCTAGCAAATCCTGCCGGCGATAAGCTGAGTTGTTCCCCGGAAGCATCTCGGTCTCTCGCGGGGATCGTTTCGTGACCCATCTCCCGTACTCGATCATCTCCATGGCATCGCTGAATCCGACCCCCGGGTTGGCGCTCACCACCCTCGGTCCAACGCCAGCCCACGGGCCGTCGGATAGCCGGCTGACAAGCGACCTCAACCATCCAGGCTGAGCCAGACAGTGCTCCTCCATGAAGACGACGAACTCACCCCTCGCGCGACCAACGGCCTCGGCCCTGGCTGGCCCGTAGGAGCGCAACCCTTCGCCGCCCAGAACCCGGACGAGGGGCTGTTCGCTGCCGGGAAGAGGTGGATGCCCGGGCCTTCCCAGATCGACGAGGAGCACTTCGGCGCGATCGATCCCGTCCTGGTGAAGGATGCTCTCCAGCGCCCTGGCGGCCCGAGCCCGCTGGTTGCCTACAACCAGGATGATGCTTGCCTCGGGTGGTTCGGCACTCGCGGCCCCCTTCCGTCGCCGAGTGGAGGCAGGCTGCCGGCGCAACGGCGATGGCCCTCGAGACCCAACGGCCGGGAATGCTTTGCGCGGCCCGATTTCAGCCCTTAGATCGTCGATGAGGGTGTGGACCGCCACGGCGTCCAGACCATCGGCCAGCGCCTCACTCGTTGGGCGACCATCCAGCGCCGCGGCGAATGCCTCCCATTGTCGAATGAAGCTGACGAGCATCGGATCCGGCTTCAGGCGGAAACGAGTCAACTTGCGGTCGACCCAGGCACGGCGGCTGGCGGCGTGTCTGTACCAGGCCGAATCCCTTGCAAGCCCTTCGAGGAACGCCGTGGGGGACGCGAAGAGGACCCTATCCTCGGCTCTGGCCTCCAACATCTCGGTGTAGCCGACCCCGTGGCGCGCCAGGCACCGCGCCTCGGTCCCGTCGGCCAGGGTTGCGGCGTAGCGCACCTCTTCCGTGCCCGGAGTGCCGCGATCGTAGGATGTGGTCCGGACGCGAGCGACGGGCGAGCCGCGCATCCATGCCAGGGTATCCAATTGGTGGACGGCGGCGTCGAGCAAGACCCCACCGCCGCCTTCGATTCGCCCCAGATGCCCTCCGAACGAATCCCAGTCGACGACGGTGAAGCTGAGGCGGAAGTCCATCGTCCAGGTCTCGGAGGCAGCTGCGCCGGCCATCCTTTGCTTCAAGGCGACATAGGACGGATGGAATCGTCGGTTGTAGGAGACACGCAGGAGTCTCCCGGCCCGGGAAGCCGCGGCGGCCATGGCGAGCGCGTCTTTGCGCGTCGTCGCGCAGGGTTTCTCCACAAGGACGTGAACTCCCGCTGCGAGGGCGCCGAGGCAAAGGTCACGATGGTGCAGCGGCGGGGCGGCGATCAGGACGGCGTCCAGCGGCGCGGCAGCCAGGATCTGATGCAGAGAGCCCATAACCTTCGCCCCGGGGATTTGTCCAGCCGCCCAGGAGCGGCGCTCCGGCGACGGGTCGGCGACGGCGACGATCTCCCAATCCCTCCGCGCCCGGATCGCGGGGAGATGGAATCGCTCCACCACGCGGCCGCAGCCGACGATGCCCAGCTTCCAGCGCGTTGTCATGAGGCCGATCGAGGGGAAGCCGCGGGCCAGCTTGTCTTCCAGAGACTGCGCCTCCGGCCCGCGACGAACGCTGTCGCCACGTCACACGCCCCGCAGTCCGATGATCGAACCCAGCGTTCGAAGGACGATCCACGCGTCCAGAACCAGGCTGCGATGCTTGATGTAGTAGAGGTCGTACTCGAGCTTCTCCGCCGATCCTTCAACCGAGGCGCCCTTGCCGTAGTTGACCTGGGCCCAGCCCGACAGGCCGGGCTTGACCAGCAGCCGCGCCCGGTAGAACGGGATGGCTTTCTCCAGATCGGCGACGAGCTCAGGCCGCTCCGGACGAGGCCCCACCAGGCTCATCTCCCCCTTGAGGACGTTCCAGAATTGGGGGAACTCGTCGATGTGCATTCGTCGCAACAGCGTCCCGACGCGGGTCATGCGCGGATCGCGCTGCTGCGCCCAGTGCGCCTGGCCGTCGGACTCGGCGTCCTGACGCATGGTGCGGTACTTGAGGATGCGGTAGGACCGCCCGCCCTGCCCCAGTCGCGTCTGGCGGTAGAACACCGGTCGCCCGCTTTCGATCACGATCGCCAGAGCTACCCACGGCAGCGTCACCAGGAACACGAGCACGCCCACCACACCCGCGGCGAGGTCGACCAGCCGCTTGCCCACCAGATACAAACCGCTGGGTCGCAGCTCGTCGACGAACGATCGGAGCATCCAGTCGGATTCCAGGTAGTGGATGGGAACCCGCCCCACCAGCTCCTCGTAGGCGACGGGCATGCGCGTGATTTCGACTCCGTCCTGCTGGGCATCGAGCAAGGACTGGAACATGGCGCCGTTCATCGGCCCCAGGATGGCGACGATGACGTCGGACAGTCCGTACTGCTCGACGATGGCGGCGAGCTTGCGGTTGTCGCCCAGAACGCGCGCGCCCAGGACGTCTTTGCCCTGCTTGGCGGGGTCGTCGTCGATCAGCCCGACGACGTAGAACGGCGGCGGCTGCATCTCCTGGATCACCCGCAGCAGAGCCTGGCCGCTTTCGCCGGCGCCCACGATGGCCACGCGCCGCATCATCGCCGGCGCGGTGAAGACGCGCACGTAGACCAGCCGCCATAGCAGCGTCAGCAGGCTGGCCAGCGCCAGGAAGTACAGGACGCCGCGGCGCGGCAGCGAGCCGGTGCCGGAGCTGAAGTAGACGACGAGGTAGATCACGCCGCCGGCGGCAACCGCCAGCAGCAGGCCGCGGACCGTGTGCCGCCACGAGGCGGCGCGGTGGACGTCGTACAGATCGACCATCAGCAGCGGCCACAGCAGAGGGAGAAAGGGAAACCAGGGAGATCTCAAGCGTACAAACGTGCTCAGGCTTTCATTGCCCAAGTAGTCCAGCTGCGACCAGAGCTGCAACGCCAGGTACGCGGCCGCCGCCGCGGCCAGCAGGTCGCCGGCGATGAGGAGCCAACGGCGTTCGGCGGATCGCAGACGCCAGGAACGCCGAGGCGAAGGAAAGCTACGTCCGCTCTCGGCCAATCAGGCC
>DATIFK010000125.1:0-8570 GCA_035455265.1 Anaerolineales bacterium | reverse complement strand
GAGTAGGCTTCGTGCCAGCGTTGCGCGTAGGCGGCCGCTTCCGCGTTCCAGCGCGCAGCATCCCAGCCGAGCTCGGGCTGAGCGATGGCGCGCACGCGCTCGAGCCAGGGCAAGCCTCCGTCCGGGGCCAGCAGGCCGAGGCGGACGCGCCTCAGCAGCAAGTCGTCGAGGTGGATGACGCCCTCCGCCCGCGCCGCCCAGCGGATCTCGGCCCATAGCGACACCCCGCCACCGATCGGTGCCAGTTCGCCGGGGGCGGCGGCGTCCACCAGGTGCGGCGCGTCCTCGCCGTAACGCCCCACGAGGCGCAAGCAGGCGTCGGCGGGAACCTCGTGCCCGACGCAGGTTTCCGGCGGAGGAAGTTCGAGAACGCGACGGCGGGTGTCGAGGCGCGGGTGACTGGGAAGTTGGCGGCGGACGGTGCGCAGAGCGGAGTGGGCCATGAGGCGGAAGGTTGTCAACTTGCCACCGCTGATGGTCGCCAGGCCGCGTTCGTTCCATAGGATGAACTCGCGCGACTCGTTCGACGGATTGGCCTGGCCGGTGTCGACCACGGCGCGCACCCCGGCGAGGGTCGACTGGACGTCGCCGCCCGTCAGGCCGGCCTCGGGAAAAGCGTAGGCGACGGCTTCGAGCAGGTAGTCCGATTCGGAGGCGCCGATCCTCGGCTCGCGCGCCAGATCGTCATCATGATCGACGTCGGTGGTTCCGACGACGGTGACGCCCTCCCAGGGGAAGACGAACACCGGCCGCCCGTCGGCAGGGTGCAGCAGGCTGACGGCGCGCGTCAGGGGCAGGCGAGTCGCGGGGAACAGCAGGTGACTGCCGCGCAGCAGGCGCAGCCGCGGCCGGCCGCCGATGCGCGCTCGCAGCCCGTCGGCCCAGGCGCCGGTGGCGTTGATCACCGCCGGGGCGTTCACCTCACGGGCATGCCCGCTGACCTGGTCCACCAGGCGGATGCCGGCCACGGCACCGTCGCGGCGCCACAAGAGATCGCTGGCGCGAGCGTAGCTCAGCGCCGTCCCCCCGGCCCGCACCGATTCGCGCAGGACGCGCAGCACCAGTCGGGCGTCGTCGGTCTCGGCATCGATGTAGCGGTAGCCGCCGAGCAGGCCCTCGCGCCGCAGCGGCGGGCAGCGCTCCAGAAGATCCGCCGGCTCGTAGTGGCGGTGGCGCCAGCGCAATGCCAGCAGGTCATAGACCACCAGGCCGACGCCGAACAGCCAGCCGGGCAGGCGGTCGCCACGAAAGCTGGGTATCAGAAACCGCAGGGGTGTCACCAGGCCGCGCCCCTCGCGCAGGAGCCGTTCGCGCTCGTGCACCGAGGCCAGGGTCGTGCCGATCTGCGCGTTGCGCAGATAGCGCAGGCCCCCGTGGACCAGTTTCGACGAGCGGCTCGACGTCCCGCTGGCGAAATCGCCGGCCTCGACCAACAGGGTGCGCAGGCCGGCGAGCGTGGCTTCGCGCAGGATGCCTGCGCCGGTGATGCCGCCGCCGATGACGATCAGGTCCCACGGTCGGGAGAGGTCATCCCAGATGGAGTCGCGCCAGCCGCGCGTCCACATCGGCTGTCAGCCTCCAGCTTCCAGTTGATGGTTTCCAGTCACCCGTTCCCAGTCACCGGTATTCCGCCAATCGCCAATCGCTAATCGCCAATCGCATCGAGGAATCACTGGCCACCGACCACTGACCGCCGGTCACTGAATCAGCTTCCCCGGATTCATGATCCCCAATGGATCGAACGATGCCAGCGAGGCGCGCAGCGCCCTGATCCCCAGCTCCCCCTTCTCTTCGACGAGATAGGAGGCATGATCGAGGCCGACCCCGTGTTGATGGCTCAGCGTGCCGCCGTGGGCCAGGATCTGGCGCGTGGCCGCCTGCTTGAGACGCTGCCAGCGTGCCAGCGTCTCGTCGGGATTTCGCGAACGCCGGAACAGGAAGGTGGCGTACAGGCTGGCGCCGTCCGGGTAGACGTGCGAAAGATGCAGGAAGGCCAGCACGTGTTCCGTTAGGCTCTCCAGGCCCGTGCGTAGCGCCGCCAGGATCGCCTCGGCCGCAGCTGGGACGACGCTCCACGGTATGGCCGTCTCGAGCGTGTCGAGCGCGTAGCCGCGCTCCCACAATGTGTTCCTGAGGTAGGGTGTGCGGAAGCGGCTCTTGCGCCACATCGAGCCGATCGGAGTGCCGGCCGGGAGGCCGCCAAGGCGCCGGATGATGGCATGGGCGCGCGCACGCGCCTGACTCACGCGCCGTGCGCCGCCGGTGGCTGCCAGAAGAAGGAGGCAGCGCCCGTCGGCGTACCCGAGGAGGCGTAAGGCGCGGTCCGCCCAGGTCACCAGGTTCGGTCGATCGGCCAGGGCCAACGTCGTTTCCGTCTCGAGCGGGTTGCTGAGGCGCAGCATCGAAAGAGGCAGGCGTTCCTGCGCCATGGTCCGCACCGCCTCGATGCCCGACGGCCAGGATGGAAAGAAGGCGGCCGAGAACACGTCCGCTTCCGCCACGCGCCGCACGCGCACGACGGCGGAGGTCAGGATGCCGAGCCGCCCTTCCGATCCCAGCACGATCTGTCGCAGATCGGGCCCGGCTCCGCTGGCCGGGATCGGTGCAAGGTCGAGGGCGCCGACGGGCGCTTCCACGTGTCCGCCGGCGAACATCGCTTCGATGCGGCCGTAGTGAAGGGATTGTTGACCCGTCGAACGGGTGGCGATCCATCCGCCGAGGGTCGAGTACTCGAAGGATTGAGGGAAATGGCCGAGCGTGAATCCGCGCGCCCGCAGGGCGGCCTCGAGGTCCGGGCCGCGCACGCCGGCTTCGAAGGTCGCCAGCATCGAAGCCTCGTCCAGACGTTGCAGCCGGTTCAGGCCTCCCAGGTCGACCGTCACGACCGGGGCTTCGGACGGCAGCGGGTTGACATGACCGACGACGCTCGTCCCACCGCCGTAAGGGATCAGGGCCCAGCGGCGCTCGGCGGCCAGGCGAATCAGTTGGGCGACGTCGGTCGGGTTGGCCGGGTGGGCGACGGCGTCGGGGACGACCCCGAGGCGGCCGGCGCGCAGCGCCACCCAATCCGGGAGGCTCTGGCCGCGCGCGTGGAGCACCCGAACGAGCGGCTCGTGATCCAGGCCGGGGGTCTGCAGTGCCCGCGAGGCGGGAACCTGGGAGAGGACCGAGTCCAGCGAAGCGTCGGGGAGGGCCGTGCCGGGGCCGAGAGCCGCAGCCAGGAACTCCGCGCCTTGCGACGGCAGCGGCTCCTCGATCTCGTCGTCGCCCCAACCGTTCCAGCGGCGCATCCGGCGTCTGCCCTCCGCGGCCCTCACCGCATGCGTCCCGCGCGTATTGTAGCCTAGTGGTCAGTGGCCAGTGGTCCGTGATCAGCAGGAGTTTCTTGCTAGCCACTGGCCACTCACCACTGACCACTAACCACTAACCACTAACCACTAACCACCGCCCTACATCCCCTTGATCAAACCTCCCGGCTGGCAGGTGCGGCAGAACGACGTGATGCGTTGGTTGGCGGTGATCTCCGAAACGGTCGTACCGCAGCGCGGGCATGGCTGGCCGCCGCGCATGTGCACGGCGAAGAAGTCGCGCGGCTTGAGGTGAATGTCGTCGCCCATCTCGGTGCGCACGCGCTCCACGGCCGCCGTCAGCACCATTTGGACAGCCTCGTAGAGTCGGTCGGTCTCCTCGGCCGTCAGGGAGGTGCGTTTGCGGAACGGGTGCAGCCGCCCTTCCCACAGAATCTCGTCGGCGTAGGCGTTGCCGATGCCCGCCAGGAAGGCGGCCTGGGTCAGGACGCCCTTGATTTCGCCGCGATAGCGACGCAGGCGTTCGCGAAACTCGACGGGGCCGACGGCCAGCGCCTCCGGCCCCATCTCGCCAAAGGTCGGCACGGCGCGCACATCCCCGGTCAGGTAGAGCTGGCCCATCGTGTTGTGATCGACGTAGCGCAGCTCCTCCTCCGGATCGGCGAACGTGAACACGACGTGGACAGGCCCGGCCTTCTTCTCGCGCGCAGGGCACAACTGAAGGCGGCCGGTGAGTTTGGGATTGACCGCCAGGGTCAATGCCGAGGGATCGAGGCGCAGGAGCAGGAATTTGCCGCGACGGCTCACATCGGCGAGGGTCTGCCCCCGGATGCTCTCGACGAAGCCGCGGCCAGTGAGGTCGCGCACCACGATGGGCGCTCCCTTGCCGACCAGGCGGACGTCCTCGATCCGCCGGCCGACCACGCGGCGCTGCAGGACCTCGCGGACAATCTCCAGTTCGGGGAGTTCGGGCATCGGAGGCGAGTGTAGCATGCCACCAGCCCCCGGCCTCCAGCCCCCAGCCAAAGGGTCACCAGTCTCCAGTTCCCAGTGGCTAGCAAGAGCGTTCTCCCTGGCCACTGACCACTGACCACTGAATCGCTGGCGTCGGTAGGAAACGGGGCTACAATCCCCCGTTGTAAGACCAGGTTTGACCGGATAGGATCTCGGCCCTCCGCACAAGCGGAGGGCCGCACGTTGACCTACTGCAAGGGAGGCTCGCCCATGCCCCGTCGCTCCGCACTCGTCACCCTCGGCCTGCTCCTCGCCGGCATCGTCGCCGCGGCGCTGGGCCTACCGGCCCAGGCTGCGCCTCTGGCGGCGCTGACGCTGGGAGTCATCCCTTCCAGCGGTCCCGCCGGGATGACCGTCAACGTCATCGGCTCAGGCTGGACGGGTTCCAACAACCCATACGTCATCTTCTGGGATACCAAGGGCGGCACCCAGCTCGGCACGTTCAGCCCCAACGGATCGGGCAGCTGGTCCAAATCGGTGACCATCCCCGGCGGCGCCTCCAACGGCGCGCACACCATCATCGCCTGCGAGGGCTACACGACCGAGTTCGAAGGGTGTGCCACGGCCGGCTTCAGCGTCACCTCGCCGACCTCCACGCCTTCTCGCACCCCGACGCGCACGCCCTCGCGCACGCCGACCACGGCCCCACCGGGCTACGTCACGCCGACCTTCACCCGGACACCGACGTCCGAGTTTCGCCCCGGCTGTATCGACGGCATCGCCCAAATCTACCCGCTTGACACGGACAACCTGCCGCGGGTGGCAACGACCGACCTGATCATGGACGTCGTCATCACCGATCCGTCTTCGACCCATCTCGTTGTCTACACAGCCAACATCCGATCGTCGGACATCTACACCCAGTGGCCGGATCCCCTTCCGGGCACGACCGTCGAGGCCGTGCCCGACCCGGTCGAGCCGAACCGCTGGCGCGTGACGGTCAGGGATTTCCCCATCGTGTTGGGCTACAACCAGTTCGGTGCGGGCCTGGAGCCCTCGTGCGGCGTCGCCGAAACCTACTTTCAGTTCATGAACGGAGAACGGCCCACGGTCACTCCGCGGCCGGACGCTTGCGGCGGCCTCGGCCTGCCGGCCGACTCGACCGTGATCACCTTCGAGAGCGGCTTGACGAGCGGGCGCTACTTGGACCAGCTGGCTCGGGACCAAGGCGTGCGCTTCGAAGGCTCGCTTCAGCTGCGCAGCCCGAGCGACGTTCACCCTCATTCCGGGTGGTATGCCGCCTCCAGCATCGAGGGCCTCGAATTCGGCAGCACCATGCTGCCGATCCGCATGGCCTTCGATCGCCCATTGCACGCCCTGGGCCTGTTCGTCGGTCTGGAGCAGGTCCTCTACGTCACCAGTGACGTGCGCGCCGTCCTCACCGCGTACGGCTATCACGGCGCCGGCACCGATCTCGTGCTGCTGGGCTCGGACTCGACGACCTTCCCCGCGGCACCGACCGACGTCGTCCACTGCCTGCGCTTCACCGCCGCCGACGGCGACATCATCGCCCGCGCCCTGGTGGAATACACCGACACCTCGGGCAACTCGATCGCCGAGCGACGCCTGATCGACGACCTGACTCTGAACTACGCCGAGGCGGAGCTCCCGCCCGACCGCCCGCCGCGGGTCGAGATCACCGCCCCGGCCGACGGCTCTTCCATCCCCGGCGCGACGATATATCTGCGCGCCGCCATCCAGGAGGACCGCGAGCTGGCCCGCGTGGCGTACCAGATCGACGGCGGGCCCGAGACCGAGATCGGCGCGCCGCCGTCCGCCACCGACCCGACCTCGTACTACACCTTCGTCAACTTCAGCGCGTCCATCCTCACTCCCGGCGTGCCGCACATCTTGACCATCTCGGCCACCGACCGCGCCGGGCAGTTCGCCACCGACAGCGTCACCATCATCCGGCCGACGCCCGTGCCCACCATCGACCTCCAGGCGGTGAAGATGGAAGTCATCCAGGTGGTTCAATGCCTGGATAACCCGCGCTGTGCCGACAATGCCGTCCCGATGGTGCAGAACAAACCGACCTGGGTGCGCGTCTACCTGCGCTCCGAGGGCGGCGTGCCGCGCTCTCCCGTCTCCGGCCGGCTTTGCCGCGGGCGCGTGGCCGCCTGCGACACCGGCTTCGTCCTCCCCATCAATCGCGTTTCCCCGGACGGGGACGAGAATCCGTCGGTGGCCGACCGCGGGAATCTGGATGGCTCCCTCAACTTCATCGTTCCGCCGGTCTGGTTGTCAGAAGGCACGCTCGAGATGACGGCCTTCGTCAACTACCACGAAGAGAACATGGACGAGGTGCGCGACGACAACAACGTCGTCCAGGCGTCGGTTTCCGTCACAAAGCCCCGGTCGCTGGCGGTCATGTTCATGCCCGTCACGGCCGACGGCCGAACGGCGGACATCTCGGAGATGTGGACCTTCGCCGATTGGCTGGCGCGCGTCTATCCCGTGGCGCGCATCACCACCATCGCCCGTGGCCCCCTCCCCGGCGACCGTGACCTGTCCGACTCCAGCGGGGACGGGTGCGGACGCACGTGGAACGTCCTGATGGACGCGCTGCGCGGTGCCTACATCTGGCGCGGGCCCGGTACCGGGTACCTCTTCGGCCTGGTCCCCGGTGACGCCGACACCGCCGGCGTCCTCGGATGCGGAGAAGTGCCCGGACATGTGGCCTCGGGCATCACCTCCGGCGGGACGCGTTGGGGCCCGGTCATCGGCGCCCAGGAGCTCGGGCACAACTTCGGCCGACACCATGCCACCACCTGCGGTGGAGCCGCCAACCCGGACTCGGGGTACCCCCGCCGCAATGGATTGCTCGACGACTGGGGTATCGACCTGACGCTGCGCCAGCTGTATCCACCTACCGCCAGCTACGACTACATGGGCTACTGCGGCAACGCCGATAACACCTGGACGTCGGCCTACACCTACATATCCTTGTTGGGAACGCTGCCGGTCGCCCAGGCCCCCTCCGGCGCGCACCTGGCCGCCGTGATGGCGGCCGATGGCCAGCCGCAGCTCGTTGGGGGCGGAACGATTTCGCCTGACGGCTTCACCCTGGAAAGCGGGTTCTACCGCGCCACGCTGGCCGAAGGGGTGGAGGACGGCCTGCCGGTCGGCCCATACACGGTGCGCCTTCAGGATGCCGCCGGCGTCGTGCTTTACGAACGGGCTTTCGGCCTGATCGAGCTGAGCAATGGGGAACCAACCGACAGCGGATCCTTCCAGATCATCCTGCCGGACGTCGCCGGCGGCTCGCAAGTCACCTTCCTCTACAACGGCGAGCTGGTGGGCAGTGTAGCCGCCAGTGCCCATGCACCCGAGGTGCGCCTGACGACGCCGTCAGGCCCGGAGGACTGGGGTGAGTCGGGCGCGCACCAGATCGCCTGGGAAGCGACCGACGCCGACGGCGACGCGCTGCGCTACAACGTGCAATACAGCGCCGACGGCGGAACGACGTGGACGTTGCTGGACGTCGACCTGAGCCAGGTGACCTCGCTGCCGGTCGACTCGGCCAATCTGCCGGGCGGAGATCTGCTCTTCCGAGTCCTGGCCAGCGACGGCTGGAACCAGGCGGTCAGCGCTTCCTCGGTCCCGGTGCGGGTCGGAGACAAGGCGCCGCTGATCCACCTGGCCTCCCCGCTCGACGGCGATGCGCTTCCGGCAGGCGAGGCGGTGGTCTTCCGCGGCTACGCCGTCGACGTTGAGGACATCGTGTTGGAGGACAGCGCCTACCGCTGGACCTCCGACCGGGATGGCGAGCTGGGCCAGGGGCCGACGCTCTGGGGAATTCCGCTGAGCGCAGGTGAGCATCAAATCACGCTGACCGTTACCGACCGCTCGGGCAAATCCGCCAGTCAGTCGGTGAAGATCACCATCGCAGGGCCGGAAGCACCCGCGCCGTCCCGCGCGCCGGTGGCCACGCTGTTGCTCATCGCCGGCGGCGGACTGCTCCTGCTCTCCATCGTGGGGGGCCTGATCTTCGTCCTTCGATCTCGAAGGGCATGAACGATCCGGACGTCAGCGACCCTCACCCTTCCCTCCCCCTGAAAGGGGGAGGGTTAGGGTGGGGGTGATCGTTTCTTTCGCCGCCACACTCTCCACGCGAAGTCGTCTCCCCAGCCAGATCAACCCCGCCGCCGTCGCCAGCCCGACCAGCGTCATGCCGCTTCTGTTGTCCGTTCGGTTGCGGTCTATCTCGATCAGCGGGGAAAGCAGGATGAAGAACGTCAACGCGCC